>QBUN01000372.1 GCA_013180565.1 Candidatus Methanophaga sp. GoMg3.2
ACGTTAAGGAATGCTTAGATCTGTGTGGTATGGTCGAATTCGCAAAGTATAAAGCGAATAAGGACGATTTCGGGAAGATCGTCACGATGGCGAAGGCAGTAATTATATGAGTAAGGGTTTCGTATAGGGTCCATAAATAGTATTTGTATAGCTACGATGAAGATGCAGGATGCAGGATACATGATGGGGTTAATACCATTTCAGGCGTATGTGAATCTGCCGATACAAAACAGAATATCTCGTCAGGTCGAAAAAAAATCCGGAATTTCATTAACGCTGTAGAATATGCCCCATATTAATTTAGGACACTGATTTACACGGATTTGATTTCATCTGCGTTAATCTGCGTTAATCTGTGTCTAGTAATAAATATTTTATTTTAGTTGGATAATATGCTTTCTTCAACACAGTGAAAAATAGCGAAAAGATGAAGAGCGGGTATATCACAGAACTATTCAGTTCTTTCCAGGGCGAAGGACCCTATGTCGGTAGGCGCCAGATATTCATCAGATTTGCAGGTTGCCCCTATTCCTGTTTTTATTGCGATACGCCATCGGCAAAGGAACCCAAACCGAGCTTATGCACCGTCTTTGGCAACGTGAAAAATAATAATACTTCTTTTGCTTTTCTTTCTAAGAAAAGGTTTATTGAGAACCCGATGTCTTCGCACCTCGTGCTTGAATTGCTAACGGAACTACGTACTCATGACCTCCACAGCGTCTCGTACACCGGAGGAGAGCCGCTTTTTTACGCCGCTTTCGTGAATGAGATAGCAAAGGGAGCAAGAGAGATGCACCTAAAAAATTATATAGAAACAAACGGCTATTCAGCACGAGCTTTTGCTTCCGTAGTCGATCACTTTGATTTCGCATCTATTGATATAAAGCTGAGAAGCCATCAAGCCTCTACTGACTACGATAAGCAATATAAAAACGAACTCGAATGTATAAGGATCGCCGCTGAGCGCGGATTAGAAACGATAGTGAAAGTGGTAGTGTTAAAGGACACCGTAATAGAAGAGATAGAGAAGATATGTAAAGACCTCGTTGGCATTAACATAAAGTTCGTGTTGCAGCCGGTCACTGATGAGAGTGCGCAAAGGGATATAGTACCAGGTATAAAGGAGCTATTTGCGATTTCTGAACTTGCAGGCGCTTTTTTACCTGATGTTATGGTAATTCCACAGGTGCATAAAATCTTGCACGTACCTTAATAGGGCTGTGCTCAATACGAGGTGGAAAATCACAAATCTTTTAGATGGGTCATGAAATTTAGGGCACTACCTGTTTTTAATGTTCGCCATGATATTCTTGAAGAGACTTCACCTTTATATCTCGGGACTTCACCATCTCTATTCCCGCGACCGTTGCCATAGCAGCAGCGGTAGTAGTAATATACGGTATTTTGTGCTGGATAGCCGCTTTACGGATATAGCTATCGGCATATTTACCTCTCCTTCCTGTCGGCGTATTGATTACCATCTGTATCCGACCATTATGGATTTCGTCAGTTATATTAGGGCGACCTTCGTGCAGTTTTAGCGCCAAATCAGAGTCTACACCATTCTTATCCAAAAACGTCTTCGTACCTCTTGTTGCAAGTATCCGGAACCCTAATTCTTTAAGTCCGGTTGCTACCTCAAGAATATCCTTTCTGTCGTTATCAGTAACAGAAATCAGCACTGTTCCTTCAGAGGGTAATTTCATACCCGCAGCTTCCTGCGCTTTGTAAAATGCCAACCCAAAAGAGGATGCAATACCCATCACTTCGCCCGTACTCTTCATCTCAGGTCCCAGCACAGGATCAACATCATGAAACATATTGAAAGGGAACACAGCTTCCTTCACACCAAAATACGGTATTTCCTTTTTAACCATAACCTCCTTGAGCAGGTCTATCAACTTATTACCTAACAGCACCTTCGTTGTTACTTTAGCTACCGGAACGCCAGTAACCTTACTCACTAACGGAACGGTACGAGAAGCGCGTGGATTTGCTTCCAGGATATAGACCTTCCCTTCGGCTATTGCGTATTGGATATTCATGAGTCCAACGACCTGGAGCGCATCGGCGATTTTCTTTGTATAGTCCTCTATTTCCGCAAGATTCCGTTTTGAGATATTACGCGGAGGAATTACACATGCGCTATCTCCTGAGTGTACCCCTGCAAGCTCTATATGTTCCATTACTGCGGCAATATACACGTCCTCGCCATCTGCGATGGCATCCACCTCAGTTTCGATAGCTTGCTCCAGGAATTTATCTATTAACATCGGATATTCGGGACTAACGTCGACTGCAGTTTTTGCATAATCCCGGAGCATCTTTTCGTCATACACTATCTCCATGCCCCTTCCACCAAGCACAAAAGAAGGTCGTACCATCAAAGGGAATCCTATTTCCCGGCCAACCACAAGCGCCTCTTCTACTGACCGCGCGGTGCCGCTTTCCGGCTGTGGAATACCGAGCTTTGTTATTACTGCCTTAAATAGCTCCCGGTCCTCAGCCAAATGAATGCTATCCGGACTTGTGCCCAGAACCTTCACGCCCGCTTCATAAAGCTCTCTTGCTATATTGAGTGGTGTTTGTCCGCCAAACTGCACGATTACACCCTCTGGCTTTTCCTTATCGTAAATGCTTAATACGTCCTCTACAGTTAGAGGCTCGAAATAAAGTTTGTCTGAAGTGTCGTAATCGGTGGATACCGTTTCAGGATTGCAATTGACCATTACCGACTCAAGCCCCTCTTCTCGTAATGCGAACGCAGCATGAACGCAGGTATAATCAAACTCTATGCCCTGGCCTATTCGGTTAGGACCACCGCCTAAAATCATTACCTTGCGTTTGGGCGAGACAGTAACCGAATCGTCAGCATTGTAGGTTGAGTAATAGTATGCGGCATCCGCACCGCTTACCGGCACAGGCGCATATGCTTCCTTCTTCCCTGCTTTGAGGCGCTGTGTGCGTATGTGCTGTTCTGTCTTGCCCAGCAGTTGCGCGATGTATCTGTCCGCGAATCCGTTCTCCTTTGCACTTTTGAGCATGTCATCTGGCAGGTCCTTACCGTAGAACTTCTTTAGCTCTTCCTCGAATTCTACCAGCTCTTGCATCTGGTTGATAAACCATCTACCGATTTTAGTCATCTGATAAAGTTCTTCTACCGACATACCTTTGCGTAAGGCTTCATAGATCAAGAAAATGCGCTCACTCGACGGATATGCTAATTTCGTCTTGAGTTCAGGAAGAGAAAGCGCTGCAAAATCATTTACGCCGCCAATACCGTATCTCTTGGTCTCCAGAGAGCGAATAGCCTTTTGGAACGCCTCCTTGAAATTCTTACCTATGCTCATAACCTCCCCCACGGCTTTCATCTGCGTCCCCAGTACGTCTTGCGTCTGTGGGAACTTCTCAAATGCCCATCTTGCGAATTTAACGACTACATAATCGCCACTAGGAGTATATTTATCAAGTGTGCCTTCTTTCCAGTAGGGGAGTTCATCAAGAGTTATACCAGTAGCGAGTTTCGCTGATATACGTGCGATAGGGAAACCGGTAGCTTTTGATGCTAATGCTGAGGATCGCGAAGTGCGTGGGTTGATTTCAATAACCACCACTCTGCCATCTTCCGGGTTATGCGCAAATTGTACGTTTGTTCCTCCTAACACACCAATGGCATCAACAATCCTGTAAGAGAGTTCCTGTAACTTATTCTGCAGCGCTTTCTTTACCGTTAGCATCGGCGCTACACAAAAACTATCGCCCGTATGCACGCCCATGGGATCTACATTTTCAATAAAACAAACAGTAATTTTACTTCCTTTTTTATCCCGTATCACCTCGAGTTCAAGCTCTTCCCAGCCTAAAACAGATTCCTCTACGAGCACCTGTCCTATTAAGCTTGCCGAGATACCCCTAGTGACAATAGTCTTCAATTCTTCTACGTTATATACAATCCCGCCGCCGGTGCCACCCATAGTGTATGCGGGTCTGATGACTACCGGATAACCCAATTCCTGTGCTATCTTCTCCGCTTCCTCGACAGAATAAGCGGGTGCGCTCTCTGGCATTTGAATATCCAGTTTTGCCATGGTCTCTTTGAATGCGATACGATCTTCACCGCGTTCTATTGCATCCGCTTCTACACCTATCATCCTAACACCGTATTTGGCTAGTATCCCGCTTTTACTGAGTTCCGAAGAGAGATTCAGCCCGGTCTGACCGCCAAGGTTGGGCAGCAAAGCATCTGGTCGCTCCTTTGCTATTATCTTCTCCACGTTCGACAGGGTAAGCGGTTCGATGTACGTCCGGTCAGCCATTCCCGGATCGGTCATAATGGTAGCGGGATTGGAATTCACCAACACTACCTCATAGCCTTCCTCTTTTAACGCTTTGCACGCTTGCGTACCCGAATAATCAAATTCGCATGCCTGACCAATGATGATAGGACCAGAGCCTATTACCAGCACCCGTTTGATCTTTTTGTCTTTTGGCATTTTCTTTATTAATAAACCTAAATGATTTTCGTTATAAAAAATGTTTTCTTGTTTTTGAGCTTTTATTCCACTTCATCTACATAAAGCTCTTTCTCAGTGTCTCCGCGGAATGAGGGCTCAAATATCCTGGCGCTATATCGAGCATGGTAAAAGCACCCTTGCGTCCCTCTTTGCAGAGTCGAAATGCTGCTCTTGCGCACGCGACCAAAACATTTGCTGTGAATCCGGGGTTGCTCTCCAATTGACACCGGTACTCGAGTATTTGCTTATTGCCCCCGCCGGTCACGCCAGAAGTAAGTACAAAACCGCCATGAGGCAGTTTAGAATGATTTTCCCGCATATCCTCTTTGCGGATGAACAATACTTTTGTATCATATTCATCATAATAATGAGGCATGGTAGCTATATCCATTCTTATTCGCTCTATATCGGCCCCTTCTTCTGCAACAACATAAACCAGGCGTTTGTGCATCTCTCTTTTGGTAAACTCCGGAGTTTCGCCGGTTTTTACACGTTGTACCGCTTGCTCTATCGGAATAGTGTACGCTCTGGCGTCCAGGACGCCCTCAACTTTTCTTGCCGCGTCGGAATGCCCCTGGCTAACTCCTTTACCCCAAAAGGTGTACTGTTTGTTTTGTGGCAGAAATGCGTCACCTAAGACCCTCATTAGAGAGAAAATCCCGGGATCCCAACCTGCAGAAATTACATGGACATGTCCATACTCTTTTACGATTGAATCCATCTTCTGGTAGTAGCTCTGGATATCTGCATGCGTATCAAAACTGTCAACCGTATTGAATCTCTCGGCAAACTTTGGACCCTGAACTGGGATGTCTTCCTTTGAGCCGCCGCAGAGAATCGCTACATCTACTTGAATATCTTCTGTTTTTTCATCGATATGAAATACAGGAACATCTTTTAGCTCTTTTCTTACTTGTTCCGGTCTTCTGGTTAACACCGCTACTAACTCTGTATCGGCATTTAGTTTTAGTTTTAGTTTTAGTGCCTCTTCGACCCCTCTACCCACGTTTCCATAGCCAACCAACGCAATATTTATCTTTTCCATGATTGATCCTATCTATCACCCCGTTTAGAACATTCTAACACAGGAATAGGGACTTGAACTCATAGTGTCAGCCCCTTTTCCTTCAGATAGTCCTTTATCTCGCCAACCGTATACGTCCCGTAATGAAAAATACTCGCGGCTAGGCATGCGTCCGCCGCGCCATTAACAAAACCCTCGTAAATGTGCTCTAAACTCCCTACACCACCGGAAGCAATTACAGGTATGTCCACAGCTTCAGCAATTGCTTTTGTTATGGGTATGTCATAGCCGTCTGTCGTACCATCTCTATCCTTAGAAGTCAGCAATATCTCCGCAGCACCGAGCGCCTGCACCTCTTTTGCCCACTTTATCGCATCTATTCCGGTATACTCGCGCCCACCGTAAATTACGACGTCATACCAGGCACTCGTTCCATCTTCTAATTGCACCTGCGTTTTGCCTTTAGCATCCTCAAGCTTCCGCTTACAGTCAATTGCAACTACGATACGATCGCCAAACTTATCTGCTGCTTCTTTTATTAGCTCTGGGTTCTTTACCGCTGCGGTATTCGCGCCTATCTTGTCAGCGCCAGCATCAAATACCTTCTCAAAATCCGCTATGCTCTTTATCCCGCCGCCCACACATAACGGGATGGATACTTGCTCTGCTATCTTCTTCTCCATTGAGACCATTGTGTCTCTTCTCTCGACGGACGCGGAAATATCGAGAAAAACTAGTTCATCCGCTCCCTGCGCATCGTATCGCTTTGCTAGTTCGACCGGGTCACCGGCATACTTGAGTTGCTCAAATTCTATTCCTTTCACTACAACCGCCTTACCCTGCTCATCGAACGTTGTATCGAGGCAGGGGATTATTCGTTTTGTCATTTTTTACATCCTCCTTTGACATGATAACAATCTCATCATTTTCTTTTTGTTTTTTCCCATTTATATATCTCGTGAGAATCTGTGTAATCTTGTGGTCCCCTATCCTATTGAAATTCTATCGTTGCCGGTGGCTTATCCGTTAGCGAATAAAGCACGTGCACAACTTCTGGAATCTCAGTCGTAATCCTCTTATCTATCCTCTTTAGGACCGTCCAGGGAACGTTAACAGCCTCTGCCGTAATGGCATCCTTGCTTTTAACCAGTCTAACAACGATTATGTAGCCATACGCTCTTTTACCATCTCTAATCCCGGTAGCCTTGTCATTCATCAAAACCGCCATACTCTGAAACGACTCAATAGCAGAAGTTTCCTCTTCTACAATCTTCGTTGCTCTTCTTTCTATCTCTACACGTTCGGGCGTCACTTCACCAAGTGTTCTCGTAGCAAGTCCGGGACCAGGGAAAGGTGGGCGCTCCGAAAACTCCGCCGGCAAATCCACACTTCTGGCAACTTCTCTTACTTCGTGCTTGTATATCTCCCTCAAAGGCTCAACAATCGTTAATCCATAACTTCCCGGGTCAATACCTATCTGTTCAAGAATGTTGTGCTGTGTCTTGATTCCCTTCACAGTCTCAAGAATATCTGCCGCTATTGTTCCCTGCACTAAATACTTAGCGTTCTCCTCTCGCACAACCCTTCCGAGAACAGAGTAGAACGTATTTCGAAATGCTTTTCTCTTCTCTTCTGGCTCAGTAATTCCTTTTAAAGCATCAAAAAACTCCGTAGCTGCATCCACCAGCCTTGTATTCATATTCAGCGCCTTAAAGAAGTTTGTAACTTGCTCTGCCTCGCCTTCGCGCATCAAGCCATCGTCAATGAAAACTATTACCGCTTGGTCTCCTATCGCACGATAGGTGAGAACGGCACAAACGGTGGAATCAACTCCTCCCGAAGTTGCTATTACTGCTTTCTCATCCCCTATTGTTTCTTTTACTTCATCTACCTGTTTTTCAATAAATTTTTCTGGCTCAAACATTTTTACACTTTTGCCTCCTCAATCAATACTTTTATGTCTGCTATTCTTTTATAAATCTAGGATTAATTATAAAGATTAACGAATATTATTAACTAATACTACAACAAAAAAGACCATGCGATGCCAGATAGAAATAGCATAATAGAAAAGAGGGAAGCAGAGAAGGAAAAAGACAAAGTAGTGGTGCTCGATTTTGGAGGGCAATATAGCCATCTCATCGTGAGAAGGTGTAGAGAATTAGGCGTTTATACGGACCTTCTCCCGTATGAGATACCCATTGAAGAGCTTAAAAGAGGAATAGAAGCAGAGGAAGGAACAGGTAAGATTAAAGGGATTATCCTTTCCGGCAGTCCTTTTAGTATCCACGAACTGGGCAGTCCTAGCTGCAGTTCCGAGATTATTGATTTGAATATACCAATACTCGGGATTTGTTATGGTGCGCAGTTGATTGCATATACAAAAGGTGGCGTGGTAGGCGAAGGCATGAAAAGCGAATTCGGGAGGGCAGAACTGCTATTTAAAGATTGTGCTCTGTTTGATGGGTTAACCGAGCGTGGAAGTGAGAACGGAAGGATAAACGTGTGGATGTCTCATGGTGACGTGATAGAGCAATTTGATGGTGCTGATATACTAGGCCATACTATGAATACGCCCGTTGCGGCATTTCGCATCGCCAATAATTATGGTGTTCAATTCCATCCTGAGGTTCACCATACGGATAAGGGCGAAAAAATACTGTGGAATTTCCTGTATAAGATCTGCGGCTGCGAGCGCAATTGGGCGATTGAATCCTTTATTACCGATAAGATAGAAGCAATAAAGAGAGCGGTAGGAGCTGAGGGGAGAGTGATATGTGGACTAAGTGGTGGAATAGACTCTTCTACTACGGCATTGCTCGTCAATAAAGCCATAGGTGATAGACTCACGTGCATCTTCGTTGATAATGGACTACTGCGAGAAGGCGAAAAGGAAACGGTTATAAATACGTTTGAGAATAACTTCAATATGAAGCTGGTATTTGTAGATGCGAAAGAGCGTTTTTTGAATGGATTGCGGGACGTTAAGGACGCCGAAGCGAAGCGGATGGTGATAGGCGAACAGTTCATAAAAGTCTTTGAGGAAGAGGCGAATAAGCTTGGTAACGTTGATTTCCTCGCTCAGGGCACTATATATCCTGATAGAATAGAGAGTGCGGGGGCAAGCTCGCAAAAGTCATCACGAATAAAATCGCATCACAACGTGGGCGGACTTCCGGAGAAGCTGGAACTGAAGCTGGTAGAGCCAATCGCGGATTTGTATAAGGATGAAGTGCGAGAAGTGGCGAAGGAACTCGGTATGCCTCCGCAGATAGTGGGCCAGCATCCCTTTCCTGGTCCTGGTCTCGCAGCTCGTGTGATAGGTGCAGTTACAGATGATAAACTACGGATATGTCGTGAAGCATCTGACATTGTGGAGGCGGAATTGAAGAATAACGGATGGTATGACAAAGTGTGGCAGGCATTTGCAATAGTGGGCGATGACGTCGCTACCGGTGTACTTGGCGATGCGAGAAGTTTGGGCCGAATCGTTACGATAAGGGTGGTTGAGTCCAAGGAGGCGATGACTGCGGATTTCGTGAAGCTGCCATATGAAGTGCTAGAGAGCATGAGCAAGCGAATAACAAATGAAGTTAAAGGTGTAACGTGGGTAACATATGCGATTTCTTCTAAGCCACCGGCAACGATAGAGCCATGTTAACACTTTTTCTTTTTTAACAAAAAGAAAACCTGTACTAAAAGAAAAACACAAATGTTCGTTTGGTAAAGCTTTTTTTTCTAAGTAAGAAAAGGTTTGTGCTAAAAGAAAATTTAGATAGGATTTGAAAAATGTATGCAAAAGGTATAAGTTCGCTGCCCCCATATCTATTTGCGGAAATAGATGCGAGGAAAAGGGAAACGGAGAAGAAGGGTGTAGATATAATAGACTTTGGTATCGGCGATCCTGACTTGCCGACGCCACCGCACATAGTAGAAGCGGTTTGTAACGCTGCAAAAGACCCTTCAAATCACCGGTACCCGTCTTACGAAGGAATGCTATCGTTCCGTGAAGCCGTAGCGACATGGTATAAACACAGGAAGTACATTAAGTTGGATGCAGAGGATGAAGTTCTAACGTTGATAGGGTCAAAGGAAGGGATAGCGCATTCGGCATTCGCATTTTTAAATCCCGGTGATATTGCCCTCGTTCCGGATCCTGCATACCCGGTATACAATAATGCCGCGATAATGGCGAATTCAACGCCTTATTCAGTACCGTTAACAGAAGAGCATGGATTTAAGCCTGATTTAGAACGTATAGATAAAGAAATAGCGAGAAGAGCAAAAATCATGTTCTTAAATTACCCGAATAATCCCACTGCCGCAACAGCCGAAAAATCATTCTTTAAAGAGGTGGTGGATTTCGCGCACGACTACGAGATCATCATACTCCATGATAACCCCTACTCTGAGCTTACGTTCGATGGCTATAATGCGCCGAGTTTTTTGGCTGTTAAAGGCGCAAAGGAGGTTGGTGTCGAGTTTGGTTCGCTATCTAAGACATATAACATGACGGGGTGGCGAATCGGCTTTGTAGTGGGGAATTCGGAAATAATAAACGGCCTGAAGCTTGTGAAGACTAATGTTGATTCCGGTGCTTTCCAGGCGGTCCAGATAGCGGGTATAGCGGCGCTAACAGGACCACAAGACTGTGTAAAGCAGAACGTAGAGATATATAAAAGAAGGCGGGACCTATTAGCTAAAGGGTTGAGATCCAGCGGGATAGAGTTGGAAAAGCCAAAAGCCACATTCTATCTCTGGGCAAAGGTTCCTTCGGGATTCTCGTCTATTTCGTTCTCCATGTTCTTGCTGGAGCGTACGGGCGTAGTTGTAACACCAGGGATAGGATTCGGTGAGGCGGGAGAGGGGTTCGTTCGATTTTCTCTCTGTGTAAGTGAGGAAAGGATAATAGAAGCATGTGAACGGATAAAAGGGCTGAACATATAGTGTGAGGCGAAATAGCGAGCAATGACGGAACTTAAATTCACGAAGATGCAAGGCTGTGGTAATGATTTCATACTGATAGACGACCGAGAAGCGGGAATACCAGAGCAGAAGAAGGGCGAACTCGCCGGATATATATGCCAACGCGGATTCTCAGTAGGTGCAGATGGCGTATTATTCCTTTGTATACCTACTACGGGTTCGTACGACGTGCGGATGCAGGTTTTCAATGCTGACGGTTCTGAGGCCGAGATGTGCGGAAACGGAATGCGATGCTTTGCCAAATATGTGTACGAAAGAGGGCTAGTACGAAGTAGTAGAATGAAAGTGGAGACGTTAGCCGGGTTGATTGTTCCGGAAGTGGAAGTTGATAGAAAGGGCGCAGTAACTTCTATCCGGGTTTTTATGGGCGTGCCGGAGTTTAATAAAATAGAGCAAATGCTTTTTGTGAATGATGAAATAGGTGGGATTAAACTGACCGCGTTGAGTCTTGGCAATCCACACGCAGTTGTCATTGTCGACTCCTTTGATGGGCTGGAGATTAATGAGGTGGGAAAAGCGATAGAATCTCATAAAGCGTTCCCTAACAAGACTAATGTTGATTTTGTAGTGCGTAACGCTAAAAGAGAGATAAGCGTGAGGACGTATGAGCGAGGGGTAGGGGAGACGTTATCGTGTGGCACCGGGTCAACAGCATCGGTGCTTACATTAAATACGCTTGGGTATGTGAATCTAAATGAACGGGTTATAGTGCATACGAAAGGTGGCGATTTGGTGGTGGAGCTAAAGGCGGAAGGTGCTTATCTTATGGGTCCTGCGGAAGAAGTGTATGAGGGTGTAGTTAAGTTGAGTATCTAAGTTAGGGTGCTGGAATGAATTAGGGCAATCACAAGATCACACACAACATTTCTTTGGAAAGGAAAGCTTGACTAATGAAACAGGTTTTTCTTTTAGCACATGTTTTATATCTAGCAACTCATATAATAGATAACAATACAGAAATGAAAACCATAATCCAAATCCATAAAGAGGACAAATATTTTGTAGCCGTAGATTTGATAACAAATGTGGCTGATCAAGGACTAACAGAGGACGAAGCGGTAGCAAATTTAAAAAAGGGGCTGGAAGAGCATTATCAAATCCTTATGGAACTCGCTCCAAAGGGTGGAAAA
>QBUN01000371.1 GCA_013180565.1 Candidatus Methanophaga sp. GoMg3.2
GGTTTAATATTTATATTATAGTGCAAGCACCAAACAATAAGGAGAACGTGCCGATACGAAGTTATGAATGCCTATGCCGAAGCTAACTATTTACCGATCACGCATTACTGATTACGCATCACCCAAAAGAACGAACTGGAATATTTTGATATGAACGCAACGCCAAGGGTAATTCCTATGTGTCCAAATATGAGTATGGTTTAAAGATATGTTATCTTTATATGATAAATATAGATTTATTAAAATTGATCTATATCTAAACCAAAGATAAGATAAGATTATAGGAGATAAAAATGGCGGAAGCAAAACCTATAATGAAAAGTGAATTAACCATAACCCCAGATGCTTTTAGTACATTAGTTAAATTGAAAGAGGAGCTTGAAGATGTGATTGAAACGATTGAGATAATGAATGATAGGGCGTTAATGGAAGGGTTGAAAAAGTCTAAGAGGGACGTTGAAGAAGGAAGGATTTACGAATTGAAAAATGTTGACGACTTCGATGAAATCTGGAAATGAAAGTAATTTTACACAAGTTCGGACATAGGAAAGAGGTATATACAAAGTGAGCGATAAAATGAAAGATAAAACTGTTTGCGTTGTTGGTTTAGGCTATGTCGGTTTACCGTTAGCCGAGGCTTTTGCGAGACATTTAAAGGTCATAGGATATGACATAGACGAAGCGAAAGTAGGAAAGCTAAATGCTGAAAATGATAAAGAAAACATAGAATTCACTGCGGACCCTTCTTTGATTAAACGTGCAGATTTTGTTATTATTGCCGTGCCTACACCCGTAACAAAATCTAAAGAGCCAGACTTGCGGTATGTCAAATCAGCGGCAGAAACTGTCGGGAAGAATCTAAAGCGAGGTGCCACAGTGGTATTGGAATCTACCGTTTATCCTGGCGTTACAGAAGAAGTTGTTGCTCCGAGCTTAGAACGAAACTCAAAGATGAAATGCGGTATTGACTTCTACATTGGATATTCGCCCGAACGGATAAATCCCGGTGATGACGCGCACGCATTAACAAAGATAACGAAAATCGTTGCAGGTATGGATGAAGATACAACGGAAAGATTAGCTGAGCTTTACGGGTTGATAACAAACGTGTATAAAGCAAAAGACATAAGAACAGCCGAAGCAGCTAAGGTTATAGAGAATATCCAGCGTGATTTGAATATTGCATTGATGAATGAACTTGCAATTATTTTCCATAAAATGAGTTTGGATACAAACTCGGTTTTAGAAGCGGCAGGCACGAAATGGAATTTCCAGCCGTATAAGCCGGGTTTGGTTGGTGGACATTGCATTCCTGTTGATCCTTACTACCTGGTGTATAAAGCAAAGGAGTTAGGCTATCATCCACAAGTGATACTAGCTGGGAGGTCAATCAATGATTATATTCCGAAGCATGTGGCAGAGATGGCGATTAAAGGCTTGAATGAGGTTGGTAAGGTAATTAAAGGCTCTAAAGTTTTGATTATGGGGTTGACTTACAAAGAGAACGTTCCAGATACGAGGGAATCGCCCGCGCGGGAGATGGTAAAAGAGTTGAAAGAGTTTGGAGTAGAGGCATATGGGTATGATCCTTTACTTAGCAAGGAGGAGATAAAGGGGTTTGGTGTGAATGCTTTGGATAACTTGGATGTGAAACTTAAAATGGATGGTGTTATTGTAGCGGTGGCACATGATGAGTTCAGGAAGATGAAGCTTGAAGATGTAAAAAAGTTTATGAATGATAAGCCGGTATTAGTTGATGTAAGGGGGATGTTTGATGAAGAAGAAGCTGAAGGGATGGGCATTTATTACAAAACATTGTAGGATTAGGATAATGAAATAACATGAAAATCTCAATTATCTTCGGAACACGCCCTGAAATAATAAAAATGTCACCTGTGATAAGAGAATGCGAGAAGCAAAACGTAGATTACTTTATCTTGCACACAGGACAGCACTACTCCTATAATTTAGACAAAATCTTCTTTGAAGATTTAGAGTTGCCTGAGGCAAAATACAACTTGGATGTTGGCTCAGGCACGCATGCAGAAGAAACCGGTAAAATGGTGATAGGCATAGAAAAAATTCTAAAAGAAGAAAAGCCCGATATTGTTCTTGTAGAAGGCGACACGAACACCGTTTTAGCAGGTGCTTTAGCCGCTTCCAAGCTTCACATCAAAGTTGGTCATGTAGAAGCAGGCTTAAGAAGCCATGATAGAACCATGCCAGAAGAAATCAACAGAGTTTTAGCAGACCACGTTTCAGATTTTTTGTTTGCCCCCACCGAAAAGGCAAGAGAGAATTTATTGAATGAGGGAGTAGAAGAAAATAAAATCTTCGTTACTGGCAATACAATTGTGGATGCAGTTTATCAGAACTTGGAGATTGCAAGAAGAAAGGTAGATTCCTTAAACAAACTCAATTTAAGTCCTAAAGAATATTTCCTTATGACTGCACATAGACAAGAGAATGTTGATGCTAAGAATAGGTTAAAAGGCATTTTAGATGGGTTAGAATTGGTTTATCACGATGTTAAATTTCCTTTAATATATCCAATCCATCCGAGAACGATGAAAAGGATAAAGGAATTCGGATTAGAAAATCCAGTAGGTGTTGAGTTAATCGAACCTCTTGGATTCCTTGAGTTTTTACAATTGGAAGCAAATGCCAAACTTGTTTTAACAGATTCTGGAGGCGTTCAGGAGGAGACTTGCATTTTGAAAGTTCCTTGCGTTACTTTAAGAGATAACACAGAGAGACCGGAAACATTAGAAGTCGGAAGTAATGTTTTAGCGGGTATAAATCAAAATAAGATTTTAGAAGGTGTTAACTTCATGCTAACTAAAAAAAGAAATTGGAAGAATCCGTTTGGTGATGGAAAAACCGGAAAAAGAATTGTTGAGATATTGATAAATAGTGAGGTGGTAAATGCTAGAAATTGTTGTTCATGAAATAAAAGGATACTGCCCGGTCTATAAAGTTGGGGATAATATAGAGATAGATGACCCAGAAATTGTCTTGGAAAAGACGGATGCCTTATGCACCCATGCGTTATCAACATTGCTCCACTACGCTTTGATATTGGAGTATGACTGGTGTCCTATAGAACTTGGATTGACAACAGAGCAAGATCCAGAACATGCATACTTACAATGCGTTGACCCTGGAAAGCCTTATACTGAAGGCGGAACAGTAATATTTAAATGTAGAAGAATAGAAAAGGAGGAATGATATAATATGGAAACACAAAAGATATTGGTAACTGGAGGGAAGGGATTCATAGGCTCGAATCTTGTTCCAGAATTAGAGATAAGGGGGCACGAAGTCAGGGTATGCGACCTGAGGCATTCAGAAGAGGAGAACTATATTCGATGTGATGCCAGCAAGTATCGGCAGGTGGAAAGGATGTTTGAAGGAAGTGATTTCGACTATGTGTATCATTTAGCTGCGGAATACGGAAGGTGGAACGGTGAGGATTACTACGAAAATCTATGGATGACAAACGTTGTTGGCACAAAGAACATGATAAGAATGCAAGAGAAGAAGAAGTTCAGAATGATATTCTTTAGCTCTGCTGAGGTCTATGGTGATTATGAAGGCAGAATGAGCGAAGATGTTATGGATAAAGTAGCAATAAAACAGATGAACGATTATGCGATGACAAAGTGGGTTGGGGAGATGCAAGTGCTGAACTCTGCGGCTATGTTCGGAACTGAAACTGTAAGGGTTCGACCGGTTAATGCCTATGGACCGCATGAACATTATAGCCCTTATCGGGGCGTTATTCCTTTGTTTAGTTATAGAGCGTTAAAAGATTTGCCATACACCGTCTATATGGGACATAAGCGAATATTTGATTATGTCGAGGATACATGCAGAACATTTGCCAATCTTGCGGATAATTTTATTCCTGGAGAGGTTTACAACGTTGGGGGGAAACCTGAATGGGAGACAGACATAAAACATGTTTCAGACCTTGTATTACAGTATTTAGGCAAGGACGATTCCAAAGTTACGTATAAAAAAGCGGAGCCATTTACTACAAAGGTCAAGCACATGGACTTTTCTAAAGCGGTAAGGGATTTGAAACATGACCCAAAAGTTCCATTAAAAGAAGGTATACCGAAGGTAATAGAGTGGATGAAAAGTATTTATACAAAAAACAAAAGGTGGGTATAAAAAATGGGTATAGAGGAAGAATATGAAGGGAAAACAATTTTAGTAACAGGCGGTGCGGGCTGCATAGGAACGAATCTTTGCAAGAAGTTAGCGGAGTTGAATGCAGAGAAAGTGATAATCTTAGACGATTTGTCGAGTGCATACGAATGGAACATTCCGAAAGGCGAGAATATTTCGTTTGTAAAGGGAAGCGTTTTAGACGATGAAATGCTGAAAAGAGTGTTCAAAGCGAAACCTGATTATGTATTCCATTTGGCGGCACATTTCGCAAACCAGAACTCCGTGGATAATCCGGAGACCGATTTGATGGTGAATGGTGTAGGAACGCTAAAAGTTCTGCAATACGCACATCTCACGAGCGTGAAAAGATTTGTCTATTCCTCTTCGGGCTGCGGGGTATATGGTCTGGATTCAAAGATACCCTTTGAGGAGCACGACATCTCGATCAGTCTGCATACTCCATATCAGGTGACGAAGCTGCTCGGGGAGTTATACACCAACTACTTCCATAATTTGTATGATCTCCCCATCGTTAATGCAAGGTTCTTCAACGTTTATGGTCCGGGTGAGGTGCCGGGGAAATACAGAAATGTAATTCCGAACTTCTTCTACTGGGCGATGAAAGGACAGACATTACCTATAACCGGCGATGGAACGGAAACGAGGGATTGGACTTATGTGGATGATATAATAAATGGTCTTTTGGCAATGGGAATAAAAGAAGAAGCAGTCGGAGAAGCTATCAATCTCGGCTCCGGTAAGGAACACAGAGTTATAGATATGGCGAATATGGTGAATGCACTTACAGGTAATGAAGCGGGGATTAAATACGTAGAGAGAAGGGATTGGGATGTGAAGACAAGGTTACTATCATCAATCGAGAAGGCGAAGAGGTTATTGGATTACAAGCCGCAGACTGAGTTTGAAGATGGTTTGAAGAAAGTGCAGGAGTGGTTCACTGAGAACTGGGAGAATATAGAGAAAAATACCGAATTTTAGTTTTGATGCGCAGATTAGCAGAATATAGAAGAGAGGAAATCCAAAGTGGTTGAGACTTCGTACGTCTCGATTCCGATTTGTGATTACTTGGATGAGGGAGGATGTTTGAGGAGAAGAGGCAAAGGGAAAAGCTTTTTGTATAAAACGCTTTAATTTCAGATGAGTTAAATGAACACCGTCCAAAGAATCACAAAAAACACCGCTGCATTATTCGCTGCTCAAGCAGTTACTGCCGTTTTAGGATTAGTTTTATCCATTCTAATTGCTCGAACCTTAGGTCCTTTTGAATTTGGTAAATATTCTTTTGCCCTTGCCTTCACTGCGATTTTTGCCATCTTTTCGGATTTAGGATATAACACACTGTTGATCAGAGAGATTGCAAGAGATAAATCCCAGGCAAGCAAATACCTGAATAATGTCATAAGCATGCGTGCATTATTGTCCCTCGTAATCTTTGCTTTAATTGTAATAACCATCAATGTGCTGGGTTATCCCGCAGATACAAAGAATGTCGTGTATTTATTTGGCGTTTACACCCTTTTAATGTCTTTTGCAAATATTTTTAGAGTAACTTTTCGCGCATTTGAAAAGATGGAGTATGAGGCAGGCATCACGATATTTCTAAGCATATTAAGAGTCTCTTTGGGATTATTGGTTCTGTTTCTGGGATACGGTTTGATAGAGCTTGCGCTAGTCTTTCTTTTTTCTGGCGTTTTTGATGTTTTACTTAGCTTTTTGATCTGCGAAAGAAAGTTCGTGAAACCAAAGATAGAATTGGATTCGCATTTTTGGAAGAGCACGATAAAAATGGCGTTGCCACTTAGTATGTCATCTATCTTTGGTTTGATATATGTAAGGATAGATACAGTAATGCTCTCGATATTGAAAGGGGCTGCAGTTGTTGGTTGGTATAACGCAGCATATACTTTAGTCTTAGGATTTATGCCAATTCCTAGTTTATTCTTGAATGCCATCTTCCCTTTGATGTCAAGGTATTTTGTATCTTCAAAGGGTTCATTAAAAGTAGCTTATGAAAAAGCATCTAAATTCTTGCTAATTTTAGGGTTCCCTCTTGCTGTAGGGATAACCTTACTTGCAGACAGGATTATTATTCTTTTTTATGGCCAGCAATTCTATCCTTCGATAATTGCACTTCAAATATTGGCTTGGGATATTTTGTTAAGATTTTTATTTGCACCAACAGGTACCGTACTTGTTTCTACGAACAAGCAAAATCAGATGGCTACCATTGCGGGTATGGGTGCTTTACTAAATGTTATCTTGAACTTAATTCTAATCCCACATCTAAGCTATGTTGGGGCTGCAATTGCCACTATAATTACCGAAATTTTTGTTTTAGGAGTGTTTTTCTATTTGGTTGCAAAACAACTACATACATTGTTTTTACATAAACTTGTTGTCAAACCTTTAATTGCTTCTTTAGTTATGGGTCTCTTCATTTATTCTTTTGGTAATACGATGAACTTGTTCCTGATTATAATTTTATCTATAATTTTATATTTTGTTGTACTTTATTTAATAGGAGGATTTTCCAAAGATGATATTGATTTAGTCCGACAAGTATTTAAGGGTTGAGTTTGGAATGAAGGTGGGACACTCCGACACATCACTATGTTATTAAATATGCTCGATTAGATATAACATTTTTTATTACAAAATTTGATTTTAATACCATGTAACCTCATAAGCCAATTAGTCATAGTATATCGGCCGCTTGCGGTAAAGTGGAGCGACCGATATACCTTTATGAACCGCTAACTACCTGCTCTCATGCCGTTGAATTAATTCACTATCCGGCATGATAAGTCCTATTTCTCTCGAAATTATCCGCTTGAAGTTTTCTTCCTCTTCGCTCCAGAAAACATCAATGCGGCTACCGGACTTATCATGCCTCTCTATGCTACATCTGGGAGCTCCCTCAACCCTTTATGAACAACATAGCAGTGGGTGTTGAGTTTATAGACTTGTTTAACTGTCCTACTCTTATTCCAAACTAAACCAGGTAGCGAGCTATATTTACGGTTACTCCCACCTTTCTCGTGCAGTTATTTTGCCTTCTTACGTTTAAATATTAATAACTTTTTGTTCATTTCAGACACTCCTTTCACATGCAAGAGTGTCCCACTTCTATATCAAACTCAACCTTATTCCAAAAGGCAGAAGGCAATAAGATAAACGTACGTGGTAATAAAACTTTGAATCTTTCCAAAGAACATACGTTTTTGTCTACTCCTCGGTAGCAAGCCCAATTAAAGCATTCACATATTCTTGGGAATGGGCATCAGTAGAGAATTTACGTCTCGCCCATTCACAGATTTCAAATCTTTTTTCTTTATCATGTTTCAGAAAGGGGATAATTTTCGTAAGTATTTCATTATTGTCGTCCATATCATTTAGTATAATACCATAGTTATTTTTACTAATCTCTTCTGGATACACAGCAACTACATTTGTCGTGAGGACTGGAAGACCACATGCTAAATATTCAACTATTTTACCTGAAGTGACAACTTCGTTCATCAAATGTTTATGTCTAAGCAATATTCCTATATCAGAAGCACTTAAGTATTTTGCAATCTCTTCATGATCTACTTGGGTTAAAATATATTCATTTTTTGAAAGGTTCAATTTCTCAATAAACTCTTTTACAATATGATGATCCTCTTGTCTTATCAAAAGAATCAAAAATGCATTTTCTGCTACTTTGTTTTTTATCAACTTAAGAATCTCAATTGTTCTAAAAACATTCTGCCAACTGCGATAGGCATTTCCAACATAGATCATAACAAACTTGTCTTCTAACTTTAATCTTCTTCTATATTCACCTCTTGCTTTCATTGAAAAATAGACTTCTTCTGTATCAACACTGATCGGCAACACTTTTACTTTTTGTTCTAAATTTAAATCAGAATGTCTTTCTATTAACAGATTTTTGAATTTTTCAGTTACAACAAAAAGGCAATCACAGCTTTTTATTCGCTTTTTTAATTGCCGTTTTACCATTTCTGTCCTATTTATCTCATTAGCATAAAAACCGTCTTTGTAAGGATGTTTTGACAAATAATCCATTTCTGATTCATAATCCCCCTCTAATTCTATTATATATTTTAGCTTTTTGGGGAATATTTTTTTAAAAATATCAAATAAATATGGCGGTCTTTTATTTAAATGAATAATAATCTTGTCATTTAATAAACCAATATAAAAAAAATAAACAAATATTAACAAATGATCAAAGTTGTTATGAATACCACAAAATATACGGAAATAACTTATTTGTCTATACTTTTTTACTAATCTGCGTTGTGTAATATAGGTTTTAAAAGGTAATATTGTTATTAATTCCATTGGCAACCCATTCTTTCGTGCAATATCAACCCACCCTTTGTAAAAGTGAACATACGCGGCAGGCGAAGCCAATGATCCCCCAAAGAAGTAAAAGTATTTAATCCTTTTCTTCATTTTAATCCCCCTTAAAGAGTCCCAACTCATTAACGAAATAAACTAATTTTCCTGTCCTTCCATCTGGCCCATTATCGCCAATTATAATATCCAAATCACCATCTTCATCTAAATCATAAATATTTATATTCCTCGGACCTAATAAACTACCTATATAATGTTTAGTCCATTCTCCAGTTGGATCGCTATCGGAATACCAAACTACACTACCCCCCGTCCACCCTAAGACTCTTCTTATAGTAGATTGAGTTCCGTATCCTGTTGCAATAATATCATTCTTTCCATTGCCATCAATATCTGCAACTGCGATATCATAAGGACTATCAATAGAATCATCAACCAAGTGTTTTCTCCAATAACCAGTTGGATTTGAGGAATCAAGTTCGTACCAAATCACTTCATTATTATCCATATCAACTGCAACTATATCATGATCGCCATCCATATCCACATCCCATGGCGAACCAGCTCTTGAATCTTTTAACGATACTTCATTTATTTGGTGTCGCGTCCAGTTTGGATTTTCATACCAGTAATAATAATATTTGTAGTTTCCTGTAGCAATTATGTCTAATTTTGTATCATTATTTACATCTGCTAAATATACTCTAAATGCACCAGCCAAATCGTTATCTATCGTCGTCCTGTTCCATATCCCGTATGGATTACCATGTTCAGCTTGTTCATATAGATAAAGATCGCCTCTCACCTCAGCTACTGCTACAACCTCTATGTGTCCATCCCCCTTAATGTCCCCTGCAGCGGTATTATGGGCATAAGTACAATTGTCATCTATTATATGCTTTGTCCAAACATTAGTCCCATCAGCATTTGTCCTGCTGTACCAAGCTACTTCGTTTGAATGATGTCCACAACTTATGACATCATCAATTCCATCATTATTCATATCAATTACCGTTATTGCATGAGCATTATCAATACCGGATACGGTGTTGTTGTCAATCGTATAGCATATCCAATTTCCCTGAATCTGGTCAACTAGTCTATACCAATATACACCTTCAGTTGGTCCATCACCCGATGCTACCACTATATCAAGTTTTCCATTACCATTAATATCAACAATAGCTGGATACAGGGGCTTATCTATATTTTCGTCAATAACTACCATAGTCCAACCTTCCTGATGATCTATCAAATCTGCGGCAAAAAACAAGATCATTGTTGTGCCTGCAAGGAGGGTAATGATAATAGCAATACTTTTTCTCAATGGGATTCTTAGCTTTCTCTTTTTCATTTTAAACCTCCTTGAAGTTTATATATGTTCGGGAATTATCAATTTCTGATTCATGAATGAAAACATAATTATTATTTGCAAGATTGGCACCCTTATCAGACCAAACATGACCAGTTCCCACAAAATGGATTTCGTGTGTTGGAACTAATATTTCCTTTTTGTAGTCATAAACAAAGCATTTGTAACCTAATTCACTTAAAAATTTAAGAACGTCATTTGATGAATGCCCAAATTTTATAGAGTGCACTTCTGCTATTTCACATAAAATAATTGGCTTTTCCTTTTTTAATACGTTAGTAGCACCTTGAAAAACTTCTAATTCGGCACCTTCGCAATCACATTTAATAAACCTCAGATTCTGAATTGAATTGCTGAAATAAAATTCATCTAATGTAATTGTCCGAACTATTTCTCTTTTACCTTTTATCGGGCCTTTATTGTCTATTTGTGCGTGCCCTGTACTATAAAAAGGAACATGAAGTGTAACATGTCCCTCTTTATTGCTGATAGCAATATTAAAGTTTTGGACGTTATTCAAATTATACTTTTTCAAAACAGAAGTTAATAGATTATATGCTCTTTTACCCGGCTCAAAAGCATATACTATACCCGCTTCCCCAACTATTTTAGATAGATAATATGTGTATGGACCAATGTTTGCTCCAACGTCAATGACTTTATCCCCAAAAGATAAGATTTTTGGTAATAATTCAATTTCTTTTTCATAAATATAATCGTCATCATTTAGATACCAAAAAAACTTATGTAGGTCCCTTCTATCTTTAAAATATAGGATGATTCTGTTTTCTTCAAATTTGTTCATTGCCTTTCTTATCTTATTTAATAAATATCGGCCAATTGCTGTTTTTTCTAATTCTCTTTTTAATATTACCTTCATATAAGATGCCTCCAACTAAAACTCCGCACTTTTTTCTATATTCTCCCAATTCTTATTAAAGCATTCATGCATCATCTTCAAACCTTGTTGTTTCCAATCCTTTATAATTTTGGAATAGTTTCTTTAAGGATGTAATGAAAAACTCTTTTTAGATGACAAAATCTTTTTATCAAAATAACCCAAGCCCGGGCAATTTAAAAACTGCCAATCTATTTCTACATAAGAACTTTCAGGTAATACCTGACTTATTAACGCTAAATTAAGACTCCTAAACCAAGTAGCAAATATATCACTCTCCGTAGCTGGAATACCTGTTTTTGTCCAACCTTGTGAAAGACGTGGCTTATTATATCTTACAAATTGCCCGATCGCCGCTTCTACACACGAATAACGCCAATATCTGATTATGATGGTGTAAAATAGAAACACCAAGTCTACCCCAATCCTTAATTCCAAAATGATGCCTTTTTGTCCACAAGAAAGCACCATCTTCACCTTGCAGATTTATCGTTGCAGCCAATACTCTTTCTAGTGCATTTTTTATATCTTCACGCCTATAGTCAACGCATTTATGCATATTCACCAATGTATCGACTGCATCCAAATCTTCACATCCATCTCCACCGCCTACCGGAGAGAAGAGACCATCTGGTTGCTGTAGAAGTAATGTAGTATCTACTATTTTTTCCATATATCTTAAAGGGCGATTTGTACTATAACAAGTAAAATCTTCGGCTTTAATCCGCAGCAATTATTAGAACATTTAAATACGGAAAAACAAAATTCATAGTCAAACCACTTTTCGAGGCGGTGGCTATGGAAGCGGA
>QBUN01000370.1 GCA_013180565.1 Candidatus Methanophaga sp. GoMg3.2
TAAAAAAGAGCAACCAAATTGTTCGGGTCTATGTGGGTACCAAGAATCATAAAGCTAACGGGAATAAGAAGAATTGGGACAAAGGCCATCACCCATGCAGTAGCGTTAGTAACGAGTTCAAATTCATAAGAAATGAGCAACCACCAGAGTATAAAGAAGAGAAGTGTAGCAAAATGTGCATATCCTATTGAGGTATATATCATGAACAGAAAACCAGACATCGTGATTATGGCTAAGAAGATGGTTTTTATTATAAAACCCATAGATGTGCCGGGAGCAATCGCCTTTTCTACTTCTATTTGCGGTTCCGATTTCACCTGCTCGTCTATGACTGTTTGAACTTTACGGTCAATTACATTTAAGCGAGTTCCTAAACTTTCCATTTCTACGTGCGTCTCGGCGACTTTTCTCAGTACCGGTTCCAATCGCGCGTATACACCCTCGTCAAACGCGGAATTCACCAATCCCTCGTAATATACCGATTTCTTATATATGCGAATGGAGAAATAGCCAAGTGCAACCCCTATAGCGAGCGCTGATAAATCGATTGCAATTGCTAACCAATCGAAATTCAGCAATAGCAGGTCTAGTAGCAAAGAGAAAATGGCATATCCAATTAGAATTATCGCTATGAGTATTGTAATACCCAAGCCTATTTTTTCCGCGATCGACATTGTGGTCCTGGTTTGTGGCATATCAGTCATTTTATTTTAGTTCGTTTTGAATCGCCCTACACGTGGACACCCAGAACCAATTTCATGGCATTCTGTACATGCACCCGTGCCATTTGCTCTTATCTCTGTGTAATTGGTTAGATTACAGCGATGACACGCAGCACATGATTCATCACCCTGATACTCCTGATACACACCCAAAGAGGATATACCCCCTTCGGGCGATTCATGACAGCGATCACAAGCGAGCTCGCGCGGTATTGTATGGTCACCACCGAACAAGGATATAGTATTAGGCATGGCAGCGATAATTGCGGCTACGAGAGCAATAAACAGAAGCATCAGCTTATAGTTCATTTCCCCTCCTCTTCCGCTCAGTTAAAGACAGTAACACATATCCTATAACGGCAATAACGCAGACTACATACCCATACAAGCGCAGCATAGAAAAGAGATTCTTCATAAAGGTATATTCCGAGCCATATTTGGGGTTATAGCCCATTTCGCTTGTCTCCAGAATGAAATAATTGCCAACGTCTTTCAGTACTATGGGTCTGCCATATATCTGCACTGCTTTAGCAATGATCGCTTCGTTTTGCACAAGCCAGGGATCTTTTACCCCTCTCGCGTCCCCCCCCGTCCTTGAACCTTCATCTGTTACGGAGATAGCCCTATGCGTAATGGGGAGCATAATATCCTTGTGCTCAAACATGATTATGTCTCCTTCCTCCGGCACGGTGGCTATTTTTTGCATGAGTACAAGGTCCCCCTTTTTGAATGTGGGCTGCATGCTATCCGAGACAATAGCAGTGAAGAAGACAAGCTTGAATAGAAGAATGAGTATAACGGCGATAAACAAGGTGAATGGTACGGTAGCGCGCAAAAAAGATGCCTGCCCAACGCCCGAAACGGTCCTGTATTCGGTCATCTTTTCTTTTACCTTTTTAGTACGCGAATGCTCACGGTAGCCTCTCTCAAAACGGTTATACAGACGTAATGGCGATTCGGATCCCTTTACCGCAGCCAAATAGAAAACGTAAAATAGCCCTGCTATGAATGCGCTAACCGCAATAACAGTTATCACCGCTTCTATAAATGGTTCCATTGTTTCCGCTTTCTTAATTTATCTATGTATCTATCTATTTATTGTGTTACATTTATAAATAATTTTCTGTTCCTTGGATGGCCCGCGACAACCCCTCAGGCTCCTGAATCAGGATTAGTTTCACGGTCTATCGGACGAAAAATCCAACCAATCGGCACGACCGCCTCTAGACGGTACTGACGAGCCCGCATCCTGGTCTATATACGGCTCGGTAGTGCTCGTATCCTCGCCGTACCCGTCACTGTATGTAGTTACAGCATAAGTGCCTGATGCCCCGAGCTGTTGAACTGTCCAATCGCCTAAACTGTCTGCGACCGATTGCGAGCGCATCGCATACCCGCGCGTCCAGTCTATTTCCATTGGAACGGCGGTATGACATGCAATGCATGCCTCGTTTGAATCTTCCATCATGTTACTATCTACCGCACTCTGGACGTATGCGTTATGTACTGCATGATCACCCTTGCTAATAACGCTAATTTTCTGCGGTGTACCACTGTCAATGCTGACTTTACCTGTATACGCAAACTGCGAGCCACTGGGCTGCGCAAATCCACCGGCAAATGGGCCTTTCATAATCTCTGCCTCGTACTCATGACAGGCCATACACGCAATTGTAGTGGCAGCATGTGTGTCTACACCGGGAGTTCCGCCGCCCTTTGCATATCTTATATCCTTATCTGCCCTATGACACATATAACAATCATCACTCGAGTCTCCACCTGCAAATGTCGTGTGGAAGTCACTCATAGAAAGCTCCTCATACTTATCGGCATGACACTTCGCACACGGTACCGTATTACCACTCGCAATGTCATACCAGGTATGCGTTCCACCGAACACGGACATCGTGCTCGGAAGAGCGAAGATACCTATTGCAACTACTGCTACCAGCATCAGAGCTATTTTACTTCCACTCATTTCTTCTTACCTTTTTTGCTAATTCAGCTCGTTTTATTTTGCTCAATCAATTAAAAAAAAGATTGTGGCATTATAAAATAAAATAAAATAAAATACTATGGGTTAGTCCATGTGTTATTCGTATTTACATACGTCACGTCGCTGCCTCCGGCTGCAAAGCTTGGGATAGTCCACTCCCCCATTTCGTCCTCACTTGCATCGAACTCCAGATTCTCGTTCTTCGTCCACGTAATGTTCACACCGATTCTCGTATGGCATGCGATACAGGCTTCATTCGCACCTTCCATCAGCGTCTCGTTCATCGAATCGAGCACGAACTTCTTATGCGCCGCCTTTGTACCAGTATCAGATCCAAAAGGAGTTATACCAAAACCACCTGCTGCTAGGCACCCAGCACCATAATTACCATTAAGATGGCAATTCCCACACTTCCCAACATATTCCCGGTCTTTCGAGTGTGGTGGATTCATCAGTGGAGGATCCCAAGCGGCGTGACAATCCATGCACTCGACCGTGGATGCGGCATGCGCCTCTTGGCCAGGTGTTGGATCATACCCGGTCGCACCTATGTTGTAGCTGCCTCGAGCATAGGTATACCCCGTAAAGTAAGCTCTGTGACACATAGAACAGGTCAAACCCTCATGTGCGCCGTTATTATCGCTCAGCATCTCTTCTTTTATCTCAGCATGGCACTTTCCACATGGCACCTTATTTACTCCTGATGCGCTACCAGGTTCGCTAAGGTCATACCACGTATGCTGCCCACTGAAGAGCGAAACCGAACCCGGCAGTGCGAATATACCGGTTGCTACTATGGCAACCGTAAGCAACGCTATCCCTTTACTTTTCATATCTTTGCCCCTCTATTTGCCCTCAACACCAAAAATAAAAAAGAAAAAAGAGTTGTGGTTTATTGGTTAGTCCATGTGTTATTCGTATTCACATACGTCACGTTGCTGCCTCCGGCTGCAAACTCGGAGATAGCCCAGATTCCATACCCGTCCTCAGTTGCATTGAACTCTAGATTCTCGTTCTTCGTCCACGTAATCTCCACACCGATTCTCGTATGGCAAGAGATGCATGCTTCATTTGCACCTTTCATTAACGGGTCATCTATTGAGTCATCAACAAATGGAAGGTGTGCAGCTTTTTCGCCTGTATCAGCAGCATCGTCGGTCAGGCCAAACCCTCCCGCACGTGGTGCTATAAATGGCACACCATGACAGGCAGTATAATCACTACATGAGATGTAGGCATGCGTGAAGTTTCCGCCTCCGTGGCATATCATACATTCCTGAGTAGATGCCGCATGTGCACCCTGGCCCGGATAAACAGCTCCCTCATCGTCTAGTGCATATCCAACCCTTGCATCGGTTCTATGGCACCCCTCACACTTGATAGTCTCGTGTACGCCGTTATCGCCGCTCATCATCTCATCCTTTATCTCTGCATGACACTTCTCACAGGGGACATCATTGCCCTCCCCTGAAAGGTCATACCACGTATGCTGCCCGCTGAAGAGCGAAACCGAACTCGGCAGTGCGAATATACCGATTGCTACTATCGCAACCGCAAGTAATGCTATCCCTTTGCTTTTCATATCTTTGCTCCGTTATCTTGCCCACAACACCAAAAAAAAAAGAAAAAAAAAGTTGGTTTTGGTTTATGCGTTTGTCCATGAGTTTGGCTCATTAACATATGTCACGTTGCTGCCTGTAGCTGAGAAGTCGCCGACAGTCCAGTCACCCTGATCGTCCTCTGATGCAGTGAACATCAGATTCTCGTTCTTCGTCCACGTGATGTTCACGCCGACTCTCGTGTGACATGCGATACATGCTTCGTTCGAGTCCTCCATTAGCGTGCCAATTATTGCCTGGCTAATAAACTGGTTGTGTGCTGCATGCTCTCCTCCAGTACCGTTACCGTGGCTATACCTATATTGGACAGTTGCACCTGTACCGTCATAAACGTCGTCCGTGAATCCACCTGCGAATGGATAAGTTCCCCCTGTCCGCGTGGCCTCCTCATGACAGAGCATACATGCTATGGTTTCCGCAGCGTGAGATGTAGTACCAGGCACTGGTGCGGCACCGCCGTAACCACCAATTGCAACGCCAGTTCCATTCACCCTATGGCAGTCGCACCCTGGTCCAGCTAAACCTTCGTGAACACCATTGAGAGCTGACATCATCTCCTCCTCTATATCGGCATGGCACTTCTCACAGGGGACATCGCTACCCTCAGTCACACTCAGGTCATACCATGTGTGCTGCCCGCTGAAGAGCGACACGCTGCTCGGCAGAGCGAACAACCCAACTGCTACGATTGCTATTGCCACAAGGATCAACTTACTACTGTTCATTTTTTCTTCTTTTCACCCCCTTTTTGTTTCACCTTTTTTTAAGAGTAACCATCTGAGGTCACTTTTCTTTTCTCCCTATCATTTTACATCCTCTTTAAATAATAAAGAATCTGAGCTTATAAAAGTTTCGGTTTTTAACGAATATATATTCCTCAGCGGATTTTTCAGCACGAAGTTGAACGAACGTATAGGACATATGAATGCATTTTAACGAATGTAGATTCTTATTCATGCTTTTTAACATGTGTTGAATCTATATTGGAATCTCGGAATGGATAAAAATCGTCATTGCCGCACTGTTTCCAACAACTCCTCGATCACTGCTTCCTCCAGCAAAATAAACCCTTTTGTGAGTCTCGCAATGCCCTTGTAGAACACCGGCACCCATCTCAATAAAAGGTCATTTAGATCTCCTTTCTGCATATTCTTTCACTTTAGCGATACCCGCTTTCCTGTACACCTGCTTCACTTTTAACAGCGATTCCCCCATCCGCTTACCATCCACCCACCATGATTCGTACGGCTGTACCGGAAGCCGGTGTGGGCCGATGAACAGGCGAGTATATTCCCCTACCAGGTCTTTATGCAATTCATCAATAGCTTTGTCTTTGCTCTTCTCTACGAACTCTCTTACTAGCTTAAAACCCTCCGATAGCTCCTCCTCTGATATTAAGTCAGGGAGATAGAATCGCTCGTTCATCAAATCATCTACAAACTCTCGTGATGGCTGTTCTAAATACATCCGATATAAAAGAGCATAAAAGTTCCTTCTCGTTTCCAAAATCCCTGTTTCCGGCATCTATCTATGCACCTCCTTCCCCCTTCTTCTTATATGTCCACGCAACTGCATTTGGAGCGCGGCAGTCTTCGCAATATCTGAGCAATTCTAATTTCTCATCTAAACTGAGTTCGCCCTTTACCTCTTCTCGGCCTCCGCTCTCTCTTAATGCCTTTGAAATCCGCTCAAACGCGGTCTTGCTCACAAACAATTTACCACATCCAGCACATGCAATGAGTTCTGATTCAACAATAGTTTTCCCTTCTTTTTCTATCAGTCGCGAAAAATCGAGTGTCCGCTCTAATGTAATCGCTTCTTCCGGGCATGTTTGCTCACACAAGCCGCAGGCTATACAGCGCCCATATATAAAATGGATTTTTATTGTCCTTAGTCAGTGCTTTTGTTGGGCATAGAGTCTCGCAGGCATTGCAGATTAGACATTTGGGGCCAATGGAGACATCAGCGAATGGAAACTGCGTATTCTCCTCTATTAAGGTTGGAAACACACCTGTTTTCGTGTGAAGGTTCTGTAACAGTTCATACAGTATATCCCTTTTCGGTTTGGCAAAGTCAATCACTCCTGACTTCTTCTTTCTAATAGGGCTTAGCTTATTTACAAATTCCGTTACCATCATCGCAAAATCTTCCGCATCGGTTAGTAATAGCACCCTCTCTCCTAACTTGTGCGCAGATAGTGCCAGTTGTGCAAATTCCACTGCGGATTCGTTCTGCTCATGGTGGCTGTCCTCACAGCCACATAGTATGACTCCATCGGCTCCAACCGCAAACGCACTGAGTATATGCGCTTCTGATACTAAATCAATACAGGGCATGAATAGGGGTAGCAACGCAGGATACTTCATTTTCGTCCTGCCAACGGCATTTAAAGCATCTGCGCGTTCTGAACATGCGACTAGAAGCACCTTTCGGGCTAAATCCCCTGATAGCAAGTCATCTATCTGCGAATATATCAAATGATCGGGATATTCATGCAGTTTAGGCACCGACAGAGGGCATAAAGAAGTGCAGAGCCCGCAGCCCTGACATCTTACCTCGCTGAACACCATCTTCGTGCTCTCACGCCATATCGCATTGTAGGGACAGGGTAAGCAGTACTCACAACCTGTTAATTCACTCGTTCCACTTGCACACTGCCTCTAATCTAAATCCAAATACTTCGGCTTCTCTATCTCACCTAAATTTAATATGATCTCAATTGCTCTGGAAAACACATTTTCACGTTCTGCGCTATAAAGCCCGAATTGTGCATCCCACTCCTTCTCGATCATCATAATTTGCCCTGCACGGATGACCTCCCGGTTATGAAGCTCAATAGCGCCTGTTGGGCAGACCGAAACGCAATCGCCACAATCATCGCAACCCGCTCCAATTGTGTAGACTGCATCGTATTGTATCGCTTCTTTCGGACACGCACCGGCACAAAGACCACAAGATATGCACTTCGCTAAATCTATATTCTTCTCTATTTCAACTTCAAATGCACCGCTTTCGCCTCTTATATCTTTGAGAGCGCCGATATGTATTTCCAGGTCATCACACTATTCCCGAACGTTATTTGTCTGCAGGTGGACGTTTGCCAGTTTAGAAAGATTCTTTGCCACTTCTATTGCGCCTTTATCCTCGTCACCGCACATCATATCCAACATTCAAAGCGATTTTTTTAGGTACCGGAACCGATCTTCTTATCGTATCGTAGCGGATAGCGGCTTTTATCATACTTTTCGCCTTTTCTGTTGCTTCTTTTCTTTCATGCACCCAGCCGCAATGCTCTATGAAGTTTAAGAAAAAAGTATCAATTCCTGGTGTCACACCCTCTATGATGCTATTCTTTTCTGTACCTGCAGCTATGATTATACCATCCAGCTCCAATCTCCTGATGTCGTCCTGAAATATACTCTAACCCATCCTGGCAAAGTTGGTCATGGATCTCAACGACTTCGACCTCGGCTTCGCTCTTCAGGCTCTTATTGACATTTTTAAAGTCTATCTCTATGCTGTTGTTACATGTGCAAAGGAAGATACCCAGTTTCATGCATAATACTTCTTGCTTTAGCAAAAATAAATGGTGGGAAATCATAGATCCAAAAACGAATATTTCGTATTTCCGCGCACACGATATTGAACAAAAGCGATATAAATTTATTTACGTTTAACATTAAGGGTCTTGAACAAGGTTGTAAAAATAGCGAAAGCGGATGGAGATGTAGGAGCGCTAAAAGGGGAAGGGTAGTTTAAAATGCACAAAGTAAGAAAAATGCTGGCAGTCGAAATTAAGATTGCTCTGGGGTTGATTGCAATACTGATATTAGCCGCTCCTATAGCGATCGCGCAAGAAGTGCCCGCGCATGTGGTGATAAGCGAGGTGCAAATTGCGACCAATGAGTTTGTGGAATTCTATAATCCAACTAATAGTGCCGTAGATATGACCGGCTGGCATTGGTGCTATTTTTCTTCTGGTAGGAATTGGAATAACTCTTGGATAGATAAAACATTCCCAGAGGGAGCAGTTATACCGGCTCATGGCTTTTATTTGATTGGTTTAAAAGGCTTCCCAGGACCTTCTTCTGATTGGCAAGTTTACAATTCTACTCAACTTGCTGACTCTGGTTCTGTTGGGATTTTCCCTTGGGATCCCGATACAAAGACGGCTGAAGAGGCAAAAGCGGGAAAAATAGATGCTCTGGGGTGGGGTAGTGTTACCTATGTTTATGAAACCGCAACCGCTAGTACTCCCAGTTCGGGCAAAAGCATCGAGAGGAGTTCGTTGAAAGAAGGCTATGCTCCCTGTCAAGATACGGACGATAATTCTGTTGACTTAGTCGTGCAGGAGACACCAACGCCAAAGAACTCTTTGTCACCGAAAATGGATCCCGCACCTGTTGAGCTCTTCGATGTGGATGGCGACTTAAAAGGTAGTTTCGTAAAGATTCAAGACGCGGTAGACAATGCTGATGATGGTTATACTATTCGTGTTGATAATGGGACATACGAAGAGAACCTAGATGTGGCTAAGCAATTAACGATTTGCTCGGAGTACGGTGCGGCAGTTACCACTGTCCAAGCATCTGATCCCAATGACAATGTCATTGCTGTAACTGCGCATTATGTAACCATCTCCGGTTTTAATGTGGCAGGGGCAACAGCCAAGGGGGGTATATATCTCTGCAATGCGGATTACTGCTGTATCGCTAATAATAGTGCATCGAACAATAAAATCGGCATCCACTTGCAAATGGGGAGCCAGCACAACACGATCACGAACAACACCGTATCAAACAATATCCAAAGAGGCATCTGGCTGGCTCAATCGAACAGCAACAAGATCACGAACAACACCGTATCTGACAACGAGAACGGCATCAGTCTGAGTTCTTCTGACGATAACATCATCTACAACAACTACTTCAGCAGCATGAATAACGCCGATGATAACGGGAACAACATCTGGAACGTCACAAAAACAGAGGGGCCGAACATAATAGGCGGTCATTATTTGGGTGGGAACTATTGGAGCGATTACGTAGGTGCGGATACAGATGATGATGGCCTAGGCGATTTTTTACTTCCTTACAATTCTAGTGGTGATATAGAAGATGGTGGCGATAGTCATCCATTGGTGCATGTGGCTGCACCTAGTTTATCAATTGTAAAATCAGGCGAGCCCGATCCCATTCCGCCAGCTAGAACATTAAACTATACTATTGTTGTGAAAAACACAGGATACGCACCTGCAACTGATTCGTCTAAACAGAAAAACGAAAATGTAAAAAATATATCAGTAACAAAAGTGGCTGACGTCACAGAGGCGAAACCTCCTACCCTTGTCTATTTCAACATTACCGTCAACAATACCGGTAACTGTACATTGGATCCTGTACTCGTAGAAGATATGCTACCACCCGGGATGACTTATAAATACTCTTATCCTCCTATGGACAGTAATAATGAATCATTAATCTGCTGGGATAATGTAGGACCTATTGCTGCTGGCGCTAATACAACGATTGAGCTTGTTGTAGAGATAGCAGAAAATGCAACGGGGGTACTAACCAACACTGTTAATGTTACGGGTACGCTACCGCTACCGTCTGGGGATAAGGTCTATGATGACGCTACAGCAGAGGTCCGTGTGATACGAGTAGCAATAGAGAAATCATGCAAGTCGTCCACCGTCTCGCTTGGTGGAACCGTGACATACACGATAAAGTACTCTAACCCCGGGGGGACGAACCTGACCAATGTGACAATAACCGAGAACTATCCGGCTGATCTAACGTTCATTTCCGCTAATCCCGCTCCTGACCCCGGAACAAATAACAGTACATTGACGATAGGTACTCTTATGGCAGGCGAATCGGGGAAAATAACAATAAAGATGAAAGTTCCGGCTAGTACGTTGGACCTCAGCTACACCGAGAGTGGCTCTGTATCCGGAGAAGGTATTGTAATGATTAGCAAAGAGATGTCAACAGAGCAAAAGTCATACGAGCTGGAAAATATAGTTACGATCTCGGGCTCTTACGAAGCGACAAATGTAACTGCAACTGCCTCTGTTATAACTACCGTGAGCTCCGGGGCAAGCTTAGAGATTACAGAGCATGGCAGCGGCACCTACGAGTCGGAAGAGAAATTAAGCTTATCTCCTGTGAACCTGCGTATCACCTTTTATAAGTACACAAAAGCCTCTTACAGTCCTACTACCTTTAAGTGCTCTGACGGCTTCGTCATGGAAGTCCCTTCTAAGTGGTCGCAGGACATATGTATCAAGAGTTATGCGAAAAACAGTGCTATACACAAGAAGATAACTGGAGCTACCTACCTGAGGGATCTAACTACAGGCAAGGCGGATAATAAAGTCTGTACTATGTATATTGGTTCTTCTTTCGTTGGATACCTGCACGTAGATAGAAAAGCAAAAGATGCAGCTACTTCAGAACATTACATCGGCGACTTTGATGTAGAGTGGGAGCTAGGGGAGGAACGGGTGAAGGGCGTGGGATATGTAATCGTTGATAAGGAGTTATCCTCAGGACGATTGCTACTCATGGAACATGGCAGCGGATATTATTTGTCTGAAGAGGATTCTAGCTCAAGTAAGATTAAAAAGACAACGGATGCAGAATACGAGCCCACTTCCTTTAACTTCTCTGATGGCTTCGTCGTAAACTTCTCTTCTAAGTGGATGCAGGAATTCTGTGCCCGGAGCACAACAGGAACCTCTGCATTACACAAGAAGATACGTGAGGCTACCTATATAGATGATGATACCGTAGCCACGAGGTCACCATCACTGAAATTTATTACTTTCTTCTATGGTGCCACACATGTGGGTTCAAGATCGAGGTATTCAAGGTCGTCTGAGGATTACATCGGCGACTTCTACATCTCTTGGGGTGCAAGTACTACTTATATATTTGACTGGGACAAGGTTCCCGGTGCCGATAACGATAAACTCATAATACATCTTAACGACTCTATATTCGGTATGCCCTGGGTTACGGATGATGATGTGAAAATTACCAAACCCGCTAATGACACGATTAACATCTCTACGCCTGAACACTCAGCCGAAATAATTTTGGATACAGAGACGAATGAAACCGCAGAACTAATAGTTGATGGTGTCGATACTTACACGTTCGATGTAGAAAAGTATGGCGACACGCTAAGGGTATACGACCCCGAAATTGAAAGAAAGCCAGAAGAAGTGGTTGGCGAAGGATTCGTGATGGTTGATGAGGCGATATTC
>QBUN01000369.1 GCA_013180565.1 Candidatus Methanophaga sp. GoMg3.2
GATAACAGTATTCAGCCCTGATGGAAGATTGTTTCAAGTAGAATACGCAAGGGAAGCGGTGAAAAGAGGAACTACCGCCGTGGGGATAAAGGCACAGGACGGTGTTGCGCTGTTGGTGGACAAGAGATTAACTTCCCGACTATTGGAAGGTGGCTCCGTAGAGAAAATATTCCGGTTAGACACGCATATAGGCGCAGCAACTTCGGGATTGGTAGCAGATGCGAGGATGCTGATAGATCGAGGTCGAATAGAATCACAAATAAATAAAGTCGTATATGACGAGCCAATAGCTGTGGAAACATTAGCGAAAAAGATATGCGATTATAAGCAAGCATTTACACAATATGGCGGGCTTAGACCTTTTGGTACCGCGTTGTTGATAGGTGGTGTGTACAATGGCGATACGTACCTCTTTGAAACTGACCCCAGTGGTGCGTTACTGGAATATAAAGCAACTGCGATAGGTTCCGGGAGAAGCATAGTAACAGAGCTACTTGAGCAGCAGTATAAAGAAGGCCTCAAACTTGAAGATGCCATCTTGCTCGGTTTGGAAGCGTTGTATAAAGTAACAGAAGGAAAGATAGACATAACAACCGTGGATGTAGGTCTCGCTGAGTTAGAGACGAAAACGTTCAGGATTTTAGAGGCAAAGGAGCTGGAACCGTACATAAAGAAGGTGCAAGAGAGGGGAAAGAAGGCAGAAGAGTAAGGAAATGGTAAGTCTAGACAAAGCGGTGGTGGCCAGGTATAAGCACGGCAAGAAGAATTTTGAGATACTCGTTGACCCTGAGCTGGCATATCAGATCAGGAGTGAGGGTAAAGGTGAAGTAGAACCCGCTTTGGCTGCTGATGAGATTTTTACAAATGCCTCAAAGGGCGAAAAAGCAACGGACGGGGATTTGATGACCGCTTTTTCTAGCACCGATGTCGTGGAAATAGCGGAGAGGATAATAAAAGAAGGCGAGGTGCAACTGACTGCGGCACAAAGGAGAAAAAAGGTTGAGGAGAAAAGGAAGATGGTAATAGACCAGATTGCTCGTATCTCTATAAATCCGCAGACTAAAACACCTCATACGCCTACAAGAATAGAAATTGCTATGACCGAAGCTAAGGTGCACATTGACCCCTTTAAACGTGTAGACGAGTTAGTAAATGAGACTGTGAAGGCTATACGGCCAATAATTCCGATAAAGATAGAGGAGACCGAGATAGCGATAAAGATCCCTGCGGCATACACAGCTCGAGTATATGAACTAAAGGGTAATTATAGCGTGATAAAGGAGGAGTGGCAAGGAGATGGTTCATTCGTAGCGGTGGTGAAAATACCGGCGGGAATGAGAGATGAACTATTCTCTTTTTTGAACCATATAACAAAAGGAGATGTTCAAACAAAGATAGTAAAGTGATGTACCATGTATAAAGTAGTGGTTCCTGGGGATTGTATTTCGACTGAGGTAAATCGTGCAGGCGAGGGCACTTACGTTGAAGATGGCAATGTTTATGCACTGAAATATGGCGTACTGGACGATAGAGGCACGATAAAAGTGGTAGCACTTTCTGGAAAGTATATGCCAGTGAACGGAGACGTAGTAGTAGGGAAAATAGCCGAGATTTCGTTCCCTTATTGGATTGTTGACATCGCATCGCCTTACGAAGCGCGATTACACAAATCCGAATTTGGAAGGGGCGAGAAGATAGATTTTGGTAACATGTGTGAGTATCTTGATATTGATGATTTGATTGTAGCGAAGGTAATGAATGTGGATGTAATGATGAGGATAGATCTGGCATTGAAGAACGAATTCAAGATGGATGGCGTCGGTAGATTGATAGAAGTATCACCTACGAAGGTACCACGCATAATAGGACGGAGTGGTTCGATGATACGGCTGCTGAAGGATAAGTGTAATTGCTTTATCTTTGTCGCAAAGAATGGGCGTATCTGGATAAAGGGCAGTAGCGCAGATATGGATCTCGCTTCGCAGACGGTGATGAAAATTGCGAATGAGGCTCATACGTCTGGGTTAACAGATCGGATAGCACTTTTTTTAGATTCGTTTAAAAGTGAAAAAGGAGAGGGATAAGGGAGAAGAATGAAAGAAGAAAAAATAGAGCTTATAAAAGATGGGAAGAGGTTGAGTGGTAGAGGTTTTGAAGAGCTCAGGCCTATAAAGATAGACGTGGGCGTGTTAAAAAGAGCAGACGGGTCATGTTACTTTGAGTTAGGGAATAATAAGGCGCTTGCTGCAGTATATGGTCCTAGGGAGATGCATCCAAGACATTTTCAAAATGCGAAAATGGCGGTAGTCAAATACCGGTATAACATGGCACCTTTTTCGGTAGATGATAGAAAGAGACCTGGGCCGGACAGAAGGAGTCAGGAGATTTCGATGGTTAGTAGGAAAGCGTTAGACCCTGTTATACTAAGAGAACTCTATCCAAAGACTGCGATAGAAGTGTATGTAGAGGTACTTCAGTCGGATGCAGGTACGAGGACAGCGGGCATAAATGCGGCTTCTGTCGCGCTTGCTGATGCCGGAATACCAATGAAAGATTTGGTTTCTTCTGTTGCCATTGGTAAAATAGATGGAGAAGTGGTATTGGACCTGGATGCAAAAGAGGACAATTTCGGTGAGGCGGATATGCCAGTAGCAATGATTGCAAGGACAAACACAATTACGCTGTTGCAGATCGATGGTCGAATAAAAAAGGAATAATTTGAGCTTGGGTTGAAGATAGCGATGACTGGTTGTCGTAAGATATACGAGTTGCAAAGAGCCGCGTTAGTTGAGAAATATAGCAAGAGTGGAAATGAGGAGTGAAAAATAGAAATGGGACAGGAAGTTATAGAGGATATAAGGAAGGATTACGTGTATGACCTGATAGAACAGGGAAAGAGGGCAGATGGGCGCGGATTTCTCGATTTCCGTGATATCACCTTAGAACGCGACCTAATAAAGAAGTCGGATGGCTCAACACGGGTGCAGATAGGCGATACAGTAGTTTTAGTAGGTGTGAAGGTTGAACCAGGTGCGCCTTTCCCCGATACTCCTAACAAGGGGGTTTTAATGACCAATGCAGAGCTTGTACCACTGGCATCGCCGGAATTTGAGTCGGGACCGCCGGGTGAAAACAGTATAGAACTAGCAAGAGTTGTAGATCGTGGTATTAGGGGCTCAGAAACGATAGATTTGGAGAAGTTGTGTATAGAAGAAGGGGAGAAAGTATGGATGGTTTTTATAGATATACATACTTTGGACAACGATGGTAACTTGGTGGATGCCGCTGCATTGGGTGCTATTATGTCTCTTTTGAACGTTACTATACCCTATGAGCAATATGGCTTAACGGGGGAAGACACATTGCAGATACGGGACACACCTGTTGCGGTAACAGTGGTGGAAATTGGAGGGAACCTCTTAGTGGACCCAAATGTATATGAAGAGAGTGCAGCCACGAGCAAGTTGACAGTGATTTCAAATGCGGATGGGTCAATATCCGGACTGCAAAAGAGTGGCAGTAGTGGCTTAACGGAAGAAAAGATAGTAAAGATGATCGAAATAGGGATCGAAAAGGCGCGAGAAATAAGGGAGAAGTATTTACCTAAAATTTAGAGTAATAATATGGATGTATAGTAATTTCACTGGAAAATTCGACAGTGCAGGGCTGAGCAAATACTTTTTCTCGTTTTTGATTTCAAGTGTGTGTCTGAGCCCGATTTTTTTTCGTCTTCAACTTCAGCCTATAATAGTTTAATGGATGAGAAATCTTCTCACATATGTCGTCACTTCCAACACAGTTACCATAAGTGCGCATTGTCGCACAGGACGGTGCGGTATAACGAACACTTCCCGTACCGCCTGCAATATGCCGCACCTGATACCTTGTTCGCTCTTCATCAAAATCCGGCGAGTTCTTGTAAATCTCTATTATCTCATCTTCACTCAGCCCTAAATTCAACAAGAAAGCAGTAACCGCAAATCGCGCACCGTGAGTGACATTTATACCCTCTTTTAAGTTGCTCAGAATGTGGGCTATACAAGGCGGGAAACAGTTTGGGTCCTTCACGATGAAGCCTTCCGCATCGCCAAACTTCTTTCGGGTTTCCTCCAGCTCGCGCTTTATCTCCTCGGTATAGCCTCTTATCGCATTACATACATCTGCGGGAACGTTCAATGGCAGGTCTTTCATTATCCTTTCATAGATCGCTTCCTGGATAATGCGAATAAATTCGCCCTTTTCCAGTTTCACACGCCCCTTCTCCAATCCACGGTTCACCAGTTTCCATTTTTTATCATGTAGATTAATTGTGAACCGCACGTAATCAACGAACGGCATCTGACCATGCTCACGGAAAAAATCCACGCGTATGCTAAACTCTTCGGCCATCTCATAAATAATATCAGTGTCCGTGCGGGAATCGGCTAATAACTTTTCGTGTGCCGCTTTAGCTTCGGATAACACATATCTGCGGACAAGGTGCTCGTCATGGATGCATGAGACAAGAATACGAGCAAAAGGATAAGCTAGTAATTCCATCTCCGCTTGCGCGTTGGTGATTACAGCAGGCTTTAGGATCATTCCATCCTTTATCTCTTCTAATATCCTAACCTTGCCTCTCAGTCTCGCACGTTCAAAAGCAGCAGAGTTTATTAAATTCTCCAGCGTGGCACCTGATTCGTCTACATATCCCGATGCCGAGGAAAGGAAAGGATAAAAGCATAAATGTGTGGAATTCCGTTCCATCGTAATCGCCCTATTTTTCAGTTAATCAATCTAAATTTTGTAGCATCAATGGTATTTCTCTTATAGCTCAAAGTTACTTTTTCTTCTGCAAAGACTATCCAGATGTCTATTGTATCCTGTTCGTAGGCAGTTTTATCTAGAATCACTTTCTGAACTTCTGTAAGCGGTATTAGCAATACCCCATTCCGGGATACTAACAGATAGTCCTCTCCCTTTTGTAATGAATCAATGAAACTTCCGGGTTTACGCCCTCTAAAAGTAATTTGCCAACCCTTTGGTTTTTTACTACCTGGACGGATAAACGCTTTTTTACCATCAATTATAGCCTCATATCTTCCCCATTCTCCAATTTTTCTGCCGCATTTCTCAAGTATCTTCTTCAATTCATCACCAAATACTTCTTCTTGACCCTTCTCTTCGAGAACTTTTGTGATGACATTCTTTTTGAGCAAGAAGAAATTTAGCTCCTCTCTCAATGTGCGTACTAAAAATTTTTGGATGGCATTAAGCTTTTGTAGCTCTCCCTGCGCTACTACGGCATATTTGTTGGCTTTAAACAATTTAATCAGGTATAATTCCAACGCCTTCCTGACGACGGTATCGTTAAAATCCGATTGCATGACGGGACGACCATCATTGATTATAAGAGCTTTACTCCAATTTTTTATTTTATCTTCAGGATTGCTCATGTGCGTTTTCAGTCGAATGTAAATGCTTTTAGCCTCGCCAATATATACCCTATTTTTACCTTCAAATAGTATGTAAATACCGGGGAACTCTATCCTACCTAATTCGATGTTTAGCACTTCCAACGCCTTCATAGTCCGGGGTATCTCCCACGATCGAATCTGTTTTGTAGTTCGAGCTCTTATTATGCCCTCACTATTCTCAGGGTCTTCCTGATACCCGATATCACTATTAGACATGATTCTACCTCTTTACTAATGTAATAATTGATTCTCTCAATTTATAGCTTCTTATCTGTCCTGATCGCCTTTCTCTCGCTTTTTCTATCTTCTCGACATCAAGACCCAAATCCAATCCTATTTTAGCTATCAGTAAATCTGTAGGAACATAAACATCCGCTATTAGACTATCACCAACTACTAAAATGAATCTCCCACCGGAATTTAGGGAAGGGATAACCTTCTTCATAACCTTATACAAATCGTCGAAATACTTATGAACGATATATGGCATATCCGTTCTTCTATAACTCCCCCTCTTCTCAATGTTCCACACAATTTCGGTTTTTATCTTCTCTATCCAGTCATTTGAATAAGTCAAACCAGACCTACAAAACTCTTTTATTAATCCTTTAGAAACATTATCACAGACAACCATCTCATCCTTAATCCTCTTTAATTCCTTGTGATTTTTAGCAAATCCCAGCCACCCCATTTCTATCTTGTAGTTCATTACATAGTCTAAGCCGTTCATGTACGGCGGAGAAGTGATAATCAAATCAAATTTATTGATGTGTTCAAAATCCATTGCGTTTGCCAGAATAACCTTGCTTTCTGTGTTTATAAAATTCTTATACTGCGATTGTATCAACTTCAAGTCATTAGCAATCTCACGTATCTTTTTATCTAATAGAACAAATGGGGCAGTATCATACACCCTTTTATTTTTGCAGTAGCCCAAACATGGAGTCCTTTTCAAATTGCTACTGTCGATAAGGATTGAAGAGAAAGCCAAATTAATCAAGTCTTTTACTTTCTTCTGCTTTTCATTTTTTTCTTCTAGGGACTCAATTCCACCTTTAAGAACTTCTAAATTATGTAATATCTCCTTATTAAAATGCGAACTAGACTTTAGAAAAGAGGGTGCCGAAGAGCGGTTGTTTCTGGGCAAATTATTATACACCCTCAGTAAATAATTGGGGGAAACATCCCAACAATTAAGTTTAGTATTGGCTATAAATTGTAGAAAAGGATTTAATTCAGTTCCAAAGGACATGTACTCATTGAATTTTCCTTGGACCAAAACAGTACCACAACCAGCAAAAGGGTCTAGGACAACGGGATAATTATAATCTTCTTTATATTGGTCTAATATTGACTGAACAAAGGAAGCTGAAAATCCCTGCACATATGGAGCCCAGCGATGGATATGTTCATTAATGTTGGGCGTAAACTGTATAGGCTGTATATTTCTAAAAATTTGAATGCCAAGCTCTTCTATGTATGGTATAGCGTCCATATCAGAAGAGCCACCCTTTTTAGGTGATATTAGAACTTGTTGTTTTAGGACTTGGATTGAAAAGCTATTTCAATCAATTAGAATCATGGATATATCTAATAGGAGGCATTGCACTTATTTTAATGTCATTAAGTGTTATTAAAGAGGCGAAGGCTGTGAAGTCATGGTCACGAGAGGAACTGATAAGCAATGAAATGAGAGGCACAAAGTATAATTATAAAAGTTCGATTTTTGGCGGTTTTCTTCTCACTGCTTTCAATCCCTCCTTTATACCCTGGTGGATGGCAATAGGATACCCGATTTTATTAACTGGATTTGAGTGGCTTGCTCTAGCCGGAGTAATTTTGGTTACCATAGGGCATTTCCTTTCTGATTTCGCGTGGTACTCTTTCGTCTCTTTCTCTTTCGCCCGAGGCAAGAATTTCTTTGTCGGGCGGAGATACGAATTAACGATGCTCGTAATTGCCATCTTCATGGTTTCTTTGGGTATTTTGTTCTTTGTCAAAGGTGCTGCCATATATTTTTAACATGACCGGAGAATAACGGGAAGTTGCATAGCAGAAGCAAAACTATAAACATATCTAGCACCTACAGGAACATGTGAAGTGGCTAAGTAGTATCTTTGGTAAGGATGAAATACCGTCCACCGTCGCCTTCGATGGGCTAGATACCTGGCTGGAGCTGGTGTCGAACTCGCTATTCCGTAGTCTGAGTGCAACTGCCGATAAGTTATATCGTGAGATTGGGGATATACGTGATCGGCTCAAACAGGATACAACCCAGCTTCAGGACGCTGAACCAATTGAGAATATGCCGGCCAATCTCACCAAATTAGGGCTGGTGAACCGAGATAAAATGGTGAAACAGCTCAATACGCTGACTGAAAAAATTTCGGTTCCCACGCAAACCGATTACAAAACTGTTCTGTCCTTTTATAAACTGACATCCGCTAACATAGAATCAACTCTTGGCAAATCATCGAAGAGCATCTACTATGTTCGGTCTCTTTTCCCTGATGTAGTTAAGGAGGTTGTATCCGATCTCAAACGCCTGAAAACTGCTCTTAACCTACTTATTAGACCAATACGGGAAAAAGAAAGCCATATAATGAAGTTAGAAGAAGTGCCGGGGATTATACAGGCCATAAAAGATCTAAAATCAGAGATAGAAAAGGAGAAGGCGAATGTTCGTGATCGAGAAGAAGACTGTTTTGTACTCGAAAGTAAAATAGAAACAGAAGGGGTGAGGTTGCGGCAGATAGAAGAAGACGCGGAATGGATGCAACTCAAAGAGCTTGAAACCGAGTTATCACAGTTAGAGGCGGATTTAAACGTGCTTGAATCGGATGTTAGCAAATTGTTCGCCCCTATTAATAAACCACTCAACTTATTAAAGAAACAGGATGAGAGTGGACGGCATACACTTACTCCAGAAGAGCGAAGAGCGGTATCTTCTATCCTGCTGTCCCCAATTCGAGCTCTCGAGGGGGACATCAATGACTCTCTCCTCGCTATTAAGAGAATCATAGAAGGTGAAGCCTCTATTCTAAAAGATCGAAAGCGGGACTCGACATTGAAATGGATAGATCATCTCTTAAATGCTGAACTAGCCACGATAAAAGGAAAAAGGGATCTGTTACAGTCAAGAATAAAAGAGCGTAAAGGTAAGCTTGCGGATATGACGATCCTCGAAAATAAAGCAGAGATCGAGCAATCTATTGCTTCTACCAAGGGGCAACTCACGCGATTAGAAGAAGGTATAGACCGATCAAAGAGACGTATAGTTACACTGGAAGAGGAACTTATAGCGAAGAAGCGGCTTTTGCTAGATGCCCTAGAGGAGATTGCAGGTAAGAAGATTGATGTTGAATTCGAGTTCAAGTGAGTGGATCCTTTTTCAATCGCCCTTCTTCCGCTCTAGCGATTAAATCATCGGCAGACACTAACTGTAGCCTCCTTTTCATCCCGTTCCAGATCTTTAATTGCTTGTATAACCAAAAATCCAGGTCATCCTCGTCCTCTGCATAGATAACCGCGTTATTTTCTAGTATCTCACCCCTCAGATACCAGGGTATCCTATTGAATATCACAATATCGTATCTGTCATCTGCCGAAACTTTCAAAACCCGCTCGTACAAAACCTTCGACTCTATACCTTCCTTTTCTATCACACATATATCAATATCCGATTTCACATCTGCATAGCCCTTAATAAATGAGCCATAGACCAATATCCCTTTAACGTAGGGTATCATATCCTTCAATACGTCTAAGAGCTGTTCTCTCTTTTCCATTCTAACACCGCAACAGAAAAATCTCTTAAATCCTCTATCAATTCAATTATCGCATAACATGCAGTCTCATCATCTAGACTATCATATCCATGAATCAGTCTATTTCTTAATCCATTTGCTTCTTTTAATTTCTCCGCCTTTTTTTCTTCCAAAATGTCATGTTCGACTAAAAAATCAATATTGCTGTAATCATCTTCGATGAACTCTACTCGCTCAATCCCCGTCTCAACTTTTTCCATTATCCTCTTTTTAATATCCTCGTTCATCGTCTCTTTCTATTGATTTAACCTATCAGCCCAGTTTTTATTCCACTTGTCCTACCATATCATCCTGTAAACCTTTTTCCTTTCCCTGATATTTAACACTATTGGTGTCAACGAACTTTTTAAAAATGGATCCCTATCTACTTATAAAGTTTCCTAAAATGCCAAAAAATGAATGCCTTAATTGACATCGCCTCAGGCGACAAAAAAGCGGATTTAGTACTGAAAAACGCGAACCTTGTCAACGTATGTAGTGGTGAGATATACGAGACCGATATTGCAATCGCTCATGGCTTGATAGCAGGATTAGGGAGATACGATGGTAGGCTGGAGATAGACGCCCAGAATAACTATGCGGTTCCAGGATTGATAGACGGGCATACGCACATAGAAATGAGCATGCTTTCGGTACGCGAATTCGCAAAGGCCGTAGTGCCCCGAGGTACGACTGCTGTGGTTGCGGACCCGCATGAAATAGCTAACGTCTTAGGTATCGCGGGAATACGAGCGCTTTTAGATGATGCAAGAACCACCGCACTAAAAGTATTTTGTATGGCTCCTTCTTGTGTGCCTTCTACAGACCCTTCGCTGGGGCTCGAGACCTCTGGTGCGACGATAGACCATACAGAAATAAGGAAACTACTGCGAATGGACGGGATCATCGGCCTAGCAGAGGTGATGAACTACGTTGGTGTCATAGCAAAAGAGGAAGAGGTATTGAAGAAGATCGAGATCGCAAAGGCGCTAAAAATGCCAATTGATGGTCATGCACCATTACTCAGCGGTAAAGATCTAAACGCTTATGTCGTAAGTGGTGCAGGCTCGGACCACGAGAATACCACATATGAAGAATCGCGAGAAAAGCTCCGGCTGGGTATGCGTGTGATGGTGAGAGAAGGTTCTGTGGCTAAAAACCTGAAAAAGATCGCTCCTCTGTTGCGGACCGTAGATACAAGGAATTGCATGCTTGTCACTGACGGCGACCGAACACCGCTCGATTTAAAGGACGAGGGTTATTTAGATTATGTTTTGAGAAGAGCTATTGAGGAGGGAATAGACCCCGTGAAGGCGGTGCAGATGTGTACGATAAATCCCGCACAATGGTTCAAACTGGATGGCGAAATAGGCTGCATTGCCCCTGGTAAAATCGCGGACATCGTACTGTTAAAGAATTTAGATACTTTTGAAGTCGAGAAAGTGATAGTAAATGGGAAGCCCGATTTTGCGCAGCGTGCTGAATATAGCTTTAACTATCCACAATATCGCGAAAGTGTAAGGATAATGCGAGTGAAACCTGATGAGTTCGTGATAGAGCAAGAAGGCGCAATAAAAGCGAGGATAATAGGTTTGATAGAGGGAGAACTCCTGACGGAAGAGCTCGTGGAAGAGATAAGCGGCATAGAGATAGCTCGTGATATATTAGAAATCGGTGTTCTCGAACGGCACCATTACTCCGGTAATATGGGCTTGGGTTTTGTAAAAGGGTTTGGATTGAAAACAGGTGCAATCGCGTCCACTATCGCTCATGACTCGCATAATATTGTCGTTATAGGCACAAACGAAGAAGCTATGGCTCTCGCTTGCAACCGTTTAAAGGATATAGGTGGAGGAATTGTTCTTTGCAATGGCAAAGAAGTAACGAGTGAGTTAAAACTGCCTATTGCTGGACTCATGAGTGATAAAGGGGTGGATTATGTGATGCGAAAGCAAAAAGAGATGGATGATAACATTTCAGAGATGGGCTGTAAACTGCCTGCTCCTTTTATTGCAATCTCTTTTCTCGCTTTACCTGTGATACCGAAGTTAAAAATAACAGACAGGGGGTTGGTAGATGTGGCGAAGCGAGAAATAGTAGCTATTTTCTTATGAATTGTATATTCAAGTTGTGGCGATAACCTTCTAACAATTGAAAATAATACTGTCAAAATTATATCGCCACAACTTTCTATCCCTTCATTCCCCCGGATAGAATTTGTATACATGCCCGGGTGATCTTGTCAATATATTTCTAACGCTTATGATGCCCACGAGCTTATCATCATCCATCACCGGCATCCTTCTTATGCCTTTCGCAGCCATGATCCCGCATGC
>QBUN01000368.1 GCA_013180565.1 Candidatus Methanophaga sp. GoMg3.2
TTTCAGAACGTATGAGGGAAATATAACGGATGTGAGGACGGTAGAACAACTTATTGCAGATGTTAAACGGGTAAATCTCAGCATTGATGCTATAGTCATGGCTCGTGGGATGGCGTCAAAGAATAATTTACTAAAGCTGAATGGAGATAATCCGAAAATAATTGCTGGCATCCCTTTAACGTCCAATGATGCTAAAAAGCTTGTAGCACGTGACATATCAGAAGAAAATGAGTTGATGCGTCCCTCAGGTCTAATCTATTACGAAGATGTCACTACATCGCTGTTTGGCATTCCCGGCAGGGCAATTATTTGCTTCAATCACTGTGATCTTGAGCTAGAACGCACGGCACGATTGAAAAAGATTGGTATCGCAGAGATAAAAGTCGCAGAGATATTGTCTTCGCAGACTGGTAACGGAACTCTGGAGAGTTTGGAGAAAGAAATAAAGGAGGCAATCCGTGGAGTTTCTGATTATTTTGTGATAAACAACGACGGGAATGAGGTAACAGTAAATTCCCACGCAGAAAATCGGAAAAATGCAAAGCTTCGAGATGGTAAATGCTTGCTTTTCACAACGAATTTTGATAAGAGTGCATCCGAGATAATTTCTACGTATTTTGGTAAAGATGTCATTGAAAAGATCTTCGATTGCTTCAAAAACTGGTTAGATCTGCAGCCGGTAAGGCATTTTGGGGGAGGAAATATAGACGTTTATATTTTTATCTGCTATCTTGCATATTTGGCTCTGGCACTGTATAAGCATCATTTAGGCGTTACGGGCTGGGCGGGTGTTGAAGATAGTCTGGATGAACTGGGTAGAATACGAAAAACTACTCTTGATTTTGGAGGAGAAAAATATGATAAAATTTCTGTGCTCACTAAAGAGCAAAGGGAGATTATTGAAAAGTTGGGTTTTGCAGATGCGCTCTTTTAGGGTTGTAGCCTATACAACGCTGAAAGTCAGGTTCTAATCCAACCACTACCACAGGCAGGATCGCATTCATCGTTCCCCTCCCATGTAAATTCAAACCTTTCTCCATCTGCAGAATCAACAAGTTTTCCATCTAGACCGCCTGAAACTAAACCGAATTGGAAAACTCCGAGATTGTTCGGATCTATCCTGATATAAGCCTGCACGTCCATGTTAAAATAGTCCTCATCCCATGCTTCCATTTCATAGATATGCCAAGTTCCTGTGAAGTCCATGCAGTTATCCATTTTTTCGTTGATGTTTTGCTCTTTTAATGAGATCTTTTAATTTGTTTTTCATCCGTAAATCACCTTCATCTCCCTTTTTATCGTATCAATCAAATAGGGACTTATAGATTTCTCTGTTAACAAATCCACTTTTATTCCCAAAACTTCAGACAACTCTCTTTCTATTTTCACAAGTTCAAGAAGGCTTTTTCTTTCTGAAAACTCCACGATAATATCTATATCGCTTTCCGGCTTTTCTTCTCCTCTTACATAAGAGCCAAAGACGGCTACCTTTCTCACCCCTCGATTTTTAAGTAACCGGGCAATCTTTTCAAAGATTTCTTCCTTACTCATGATTTTTTACCTTCTATAGCGGGGTTCTGGATTTCGGACAACTTCGGTATATTCACAATGCGTATATACCTTTTTGGACGTTCTCACTCATACCATACATTCATCTCCGCGTAGTCCTATCCAATGGACTCTTGATATTTAAATCTTTACTAACATCTTTCCATTCTCGAAAGAGACTAAGGACCAATTATCCCAAACTCCGTTTGACAAATCACACAACGAAGACCGCTATCCTCCAAAACCCCTTTCACCTTCTGCATATCATCATAATTCGGTTTTCTTAGCTCCATTCTCCGGAACACGGATCTGTAATATCTTTGCTTCATAAGGGCATGCATCTACACACGCACCACATCCCGTGCAGTTATCCTGATGCGTGCATATCAGGTCACAGAACCCGCAATTCTTGCACTGCTCTGTCCTACTCGCAACTTTGAACTTCACTGTCATTATAACTTAGATTCACCGCTTTGATATGTTTATAAAGGGTGTTAGGTAGCTCTTTTCCTTGAGATTGTGGTATCTCCACGACCTTCTTTTTTGCCGTTTCTAACCAGAGTTCGATGGCGATTTTAACTTCTTCCAATGCCGCTTCGTCTGGACTCCCAAATGCGGAGCAGCCGGGTAGCTCGGGAACCACCGCTATATAGCCTTCATCCTCTTCACTATTGAATATTTCCATCGCGTATTTATACCGCCCCCCCCTTCCTTATTAATCCATATTTTTCGATTATTTTTATATTTTGCATTTTCCAATTTGCATTTTGCAATCACAAGCTACTATAGTGGGTGAAACCCACAAGCATTTGTTATGTGCAGTTCTATTCCCCTTTTGTTACTGCACACACAATCGTTCCTCGGCGCAAGAGATTCTTAGGGTATTTTGTTTTGATGCCCACTAACTGCCCGGGAAAAACTTCGTCAACATCTTGATTTTCAACTTGCAGCGATAAAGCTTCTTCCTCCAAATATCCTTCAGGGGTGACGTATCCAATTCGCTCGCCTTTCTTCAGTTTATTTTCAGAAATTTGTACTCCAACCGCACACGGCTTCTCCCAATACTTAACGATTTCACCGATGGGCTTGTAAATGGTAGGGAGCCTGGGCATTCTCCCACTCTTGTAGAAAAGTTCCTGAATCGTCTTAGGATCCCACCCCCACTTCATCATTCCTCTAATCAAAAGAAACAAATCCCAGGTTGTTAAGATAGTGAAGTCATGATTCTCCGCGTCTTCTACTTGTTGTTTGGTAAATATATTCTGATTATCTCTTTCAAGTGCAGGAACATTCCGCTGATGATTTATTATTGACACGCCATGAACATCCTCTCTATTCCATTCCTTCATTCGTCTAAGGATATACTTAACTACCTGTATCGTGTCGGATTCATGAGGAAGCCCTGATATTCCTTTGATTTCTATCAAAAGAGTGGGAGATTTGTCCTTGTGAACTTGCAGGTCTTCCTGCTTTGGTGCATTAGCGTCCCGCTCCAGAATTTGTTTGTCAACATCTATAACCTGCTTAAATCCTATGAATTCAAGACACGATTTGACACTTTCTACAAGGTCGGTTCCCGTTTTAGTAATTATTCCGTGGAGGAAACCAAGTTTATCCCGTTCCTCTACTATCTTCTTATCAAGCTCTTCAAATTCTCTTTTTGCCCTCTGCTGAACCTCGATTTTATTCGCTTTGTACTTGAGCACCGAATCAAGTTCATATTCTTCTCTCTCAACCCATCGATAACCTTCTATATGGGGGAAAAGATGAGGAGATATGTCTGGAAGGACTTCTCGCAATAGAGTTACGATAGCCTCGGGCTTTTTCGATATTTGTGGAAGTATGAGAACACGACCTTTAGAATCTTCTGGTACAATTAATCCCCCAACGCACTTTTCGAATTTATTGCTCAAAATAGGTTTCCAATTCTTCTCTATTCCAGACAGAGGATTAAAAGTGGCATTGTATCTGGCATTTCTAATAGTCCCCCGAAGAAAACGTGAAAGTTGGGTATCATGCTCTAGCACATTGATTTCCTTGCCAAAATCAGATTCTTTTCTGAGATAAGAGAGAATCGAAAGAAAGCCCCAGTTATCAGCATGTATTTTTGATGCTGTAGATCCTACATTAAGTGAGCCGAGGACAACATGAGCTAAAAACAGATCCTGACGTAGACGAGGTTGCGCAAAGATAACAAACAGGCCTCCATGATCGAAAATACGGTCAAAAGCATTTTGTGCCATGTACATTGCTCTTGGGCGAGGATCAATTTCGCCCCAACTGCATTTCGCCCACCAATCGTTCTCCCCTTCGGATGTCATCTTTTCGCCTTCGGGATTATCAAGCCTTTTGGGAGGCAGGAGGTCAATAATTATAATTTCCTGCTCCGTGTAGTTTGGCAGATCCGGTTTGCCGATTACAGATCTGTAGCTATCACTAAGTTCTACCTTGTATGGAGAACCAAATGTCCCTGCTGATGCGTTGAAGCCCGCAGACCGGACGCTATCAAGGACGCTATCAGGCAAATCTATGAGTAGAATCTTGGGCTTTTTATATTCGGGAGTATCCTTCTTGGAGGGCTTTTCTTTATCTGTATCTCTTTTCCACATAGCTGCTCATCCTTCAGAAGTTGACACGAAATAGCTCATAACTTCCGTATATCAAGCATTAATGTTGTATATCTATCCATTTGGGAATGATAACCAAAAGTTAGTTCTTGTCAACCTATCCCTATATCAGATTTTAAATATTTAAAACTTTGCAGAAGCTTTTTGGATCACTCGTTCAAAACTATTAACTCGGATTGTAGCACATCCTGATGCAGATGACGCATTCTGGTTCTACGGTCTGCTAAGTGGCAAAATCTGTGCAAAGGCGTCATGGCTCACGCGGGATTTTGAAGTGGGTAAACTTGCTCTATTTTTTGGGGCGAATGATTTCGAAGGGACGATACGTGAGGAGAATGTGGTTACTGCAGCAGGGAAGGAGCATAAACCGGCGCGGGCTGTGGAGATCATAAAAGCGGTGGAATCGGTTGGTAGGCAGGTAGCACAGAGGAATACGGGGTATGAGGTTTTGGGTAGGGGGTCGGGTTTCATGCATCTAAATAGATTGTATTAATATCCGCGGCGTGAAATATTGCCCCGCACCTTTCTTGCCTTCACTTGCCGCTTTCTCTAATAGCCCTTCATATGCCTCCGCGTTAAAATGAACTATATCAAAGTTTTTGCACAATGAATCACCCCCTCTTTGAGGAATATCTGAACGGCTTCAAATTTTCGAGAGTATGCTACATAATCAGTTAGAAATATATAAGTTCCCATAATCCAATCAATTCAACGATATTATCCCTATCTATTTGTGAAAGGTCGAACCGGTTCATTATACAATCTTTGAAATTTCTGATGATCTGGGGAGTCCGTCTTCCAGTTGTGAGAGTAGTTAATAAATTCAGAAATAACCAATTGCGATCTTCTTTTTGAATTCGTTCTTTCCAGAGTGAGGATGTGAAATCAACACTCACATTAAATGCAGATGGTTCATCAGAGTGTTTTTCGCTGAGAATATCTAAAACATTCGTAAATGGATACTCAAGTTTCCACTTTGCTTCTTTTGCTGCTTCTATCAAGACTCCAGAATTGATACTTGTATGATAATAACGAAGATTGACCAAATCAATAATCATCTTATCATACTTTCCTTTTTCAAGAACATTCCTATTCATACAATCCATCAACAAAATTTGAGTCCACACCCCCTCGGTGTTAAATGATTTTTTTGCAATGGTTCGAAGTAGCCCATCATCAGAATATAGGATATTACCATTTTGGCTTGCAATAAGGATGGTATCTATAAAAGATTGACCAAATAAGCTATCATATTCTCTTTTTTGCGATCTTTTCATGTTAAGAGCTGCTTTACATGGAATAATTTCGCAATTTGCTCTAACCCAACTAAGCATCTCTTCAAATTTCTCAAGTGTCTTCTGAACTAATTTGGGGCTAACCTCGTGTGGGATTACATTTTCGTCTCCCTTTTCAAGACTTAGGAAACTTTTTGATCGTATTCCTTTTTGCTCCATTATTGCATTTTGGATTACATCTACCGTTGATTGAGCAACTCCCAATTTCCCAAAATTATCGATAATGAGATTCCCTGCCTTTAATTCCGTGATCGTTGCAATGGATATAGGATCAATGATAAGTTTAACGTTTGTTTTGATCAGAGAAGATGCATGGTTTCTTTCTTCAGTAGTTCCAATAGTGCAATATATACATAAATCCAAACTTTTTATAAAAGAGTACCAAATATCGAAGACGTTTTTCTGAATATAATTCGCAAAACCACCAACTGTTAGTTTTCTATTTTTGTAGTATCTTAAAAGATTTTCATACATTTCATTATTTTTTCTTACCAGATTTTCGATTTTTTTAAATCCCTCTGGAGAAATGGCATCTTGTTCATCTTTTCCGAGAGAGATCATCCATAATCCAGTACTGTTTGGAAATAGTTGATTAAATTGATTTGAACTTTTTTGAAATGCGTAAATATATTTATTCTCGATTTTTGATATTTTAAGAATTTCCTCAGAGATCGGTGATGTGTATGAGATCGTGTCCCCTACTGAATGCCCCAATAGTTTTTGAGAGAGTGGATGGTCTATGTTTAGTTCTTTCTGCCCCATGTCTGCATTTTTTCTATTCTCAATAATGTGGTGTCGTGCCACTCCGGATTGATCTTCGATCCACACCACCGTGTCAGCATCTACCCTTGTTGGGCGGTCGAGCCAGTCTTCGTTTTCATTATTAAGTATTGCGTTAATGTAAATCAAATGTGCTTGATCGTTATCAAAAAATTTTCTTCTGATTTTATATAATATTTCAATAGATTTCTTAACTAAGCCTCTCTGACCAAACAGGTGGGCAATCTTGATACCATTTTCGAAGGAGAATGAATCAATATCAAATCGCAACTTTAAAAATTCATCAACTGCATCTAAATTGTCGCAACGCAGGTTTAACACCGCCAAATTCAATTTCATATCAAAGTCGTCTGGGAATTCTTCAATATACGCCTCATATACTTTTTTTGCTTCTGATAGATCACCAATTTCATGATATATAGCAGATTCGATTTGTGAAATATGCGGTATTTGACCATACTCCTCTCTCAGGAATTTGCATATCTTAAGGGCTTTTCCAATTTCGCCACAGCGATAATAAGACTCAACAATTCTGTGTGTCAATTCAGTATTTTGAGTGCTATCTACAAACTTTTCATAGATTGATTTTGCCTCATCAAACGATTCGAGAATAAAAAATTCATCCGCCAATTCAACCAGATGTTGGGTAGTTGAAGATTCAGATATCCCGCTTTTGGCGTTATTAAGAATCGAGATAGCTCCATCAGTGTTCCCTGATTGTCTCATCACATGAGATAAATCAACAATTCTCTGAATGTTGGCTGGATCTTCTTTTAAACGTGTTTCACAGATTTTTTGTGCTTTATCGTAATCACCAAGATCAAGATAAATGTTGATGAGAATTCTGTATAGTTTATCTTTTTCATTAGAAGATATATTCATTCTTAAAAATTTATTTATTTCATTAATAGCGTTAGCGTTCTCGAATTTTTCTGATTTTCGCAATGATTCAAGATATAGCGATAGCACACCTGGCTGTTCTGTTACCCCTATAATATCTTTCAGTAAATGTATCGCCTTTTCATATTCTCCATTCTCAAACTCCGACAATGCTTTAAAATAAATATTGGTTGGGTTCGAGGAATCTAAATTGAAAGCATCATCAATATCCTTTTCATGTCCTTTAGGATCGTTTAAAAGGCGCTTAGCGATTCCTCTATTGACCAACCAATGTGTGTGCAATTTTTGAAGTTTCAGATCAATCAGGGTGTTCCATGAGTATGTAAATAATTCAACAGATCTTGTCAATAGTTCTTTCTGGCATGCATTCAACTGATATCCAGGAATGGTGGTGTGATCGGTTAGTACCATTTGAAGTAGTACAGACCCAAGAAGAGCTCTTATATCGGGGATGTTCTCGATCTCATTTTTAATAGATATTTCCAACCATTTTTTCGCTCGATTAAGATCGCCCTTGTTATAAGCATAGTTCCCAATCACATGGGCTACGTCCTGAGTCTCTTTCACGTATTCGGGGATCTCTGAAATCACCTTTTTGATTTCTTCGTCACTTGATGTTGCTTGGATAATAATTGAATATGCACGAGAACTGGTGGGATTGTTGTTGTTTAATACATTAGACGCTAATTCTTTTGCTTTTGAAGATTCACCCAATAACAGATAGCCAAACGCAGCATTCTCGATTGCTTTTTCGTCATCTGGATTATATTGTAATGCCTCAATAAACTTTTTTCCCGCTTCATGATATCTATTTAGATGTAAATTTGCCGCTCCTTCATGAGTTAAAATGCGATATTGAACAACTGGTGTCGTATTTAACCATACCCGCTTCTTCAGATCGCCGAGATATTTCAGTGCAACAGAGGGGTTATTTTCTTTTATGAATTCTCTAATTTGATCCAATTCTGCTTGATGCTCATTCGCAAGATGTTCGTTTGCAACATCTTGGACTGATAATGATAATTTGTCAACTTTCGAGTCTACTAACGAAATTGAAGATGTGATTTTATCTCCATATTCTTTCATTTCTTTATGTATTTTAGCATTCGATAAATGTCCATAATGCCTTTCGAATACCCCTGGATGTTTTATTGATAGGTCTCGAATATCATCCCAAAAAAATACATCAACAGAAAACAAACCTTTTTTATGGTGTTCTTCGGTAATTTTCCGAGCCAATTCTTGAATTTTTTGATCACGCTGCCCGGTCGTAGCGACAATAAATTTTGAAAGAGGGGGGGTGAAAGTTTTTGCTTTTTCTACCTCGTCTTTCAATTCTTTACTTTTGATAGTTTTTTCTGAATAGTTATCTTTTCCTTTGCACTGGATACCTGCCAAATCAGTTCCCTCATCGGGTCTTCCATAAATATCAACACCATGCTGTGGTTGACCTTGCCGTCCATTTTTTCGTGTTTCTGGATAGTTCCATATACTTCTCCATAAATCCCAACATAGTGTCTCAAAATCCTGCCAATTTTTGGGGGGTGGTATCTGTGAATTTGATATTCCAATCATTCTTATAATCTCCCTATATCCAGAGGTTATACTAAAACTATATGGGGTTTTTACCTTATAAAACTGCTGTGTGCAATAGTGTACACGTTTTTATCGATAAATTATCCTCTTACATAGTGGATATCATTTTAAATCCATTCGATTTCACTTCAAAATCTATTGCATCTCTCCTTCCACCCCTCGATATCCTCTGCTTTCACCACATTGATCGCCTCGCCCCTAAAGTCCCCAGTCACCGTACCCATCCGTTCCTCGTTCCAGCCACCCTCACGCTGAAATATAGGAAGACTATCAAAATCCGCTTTATCTATAGTGAGATTTGCGATTAGATGTGCCCTTATCCGTTCCAGCCATCTCATTTGATTATCAGTAAATGTCGTCCCTGCTTTTATTCTTAATTCCGAGAGCGCTTCTGTGTTCCAGTCCGCGGGTCTATCCAGGAGTATTTCAATTGCTTCTATGTGCTCCGGGTTCTCCTTGACATATCGAGAGAACGCAACTAAATAATCCTCGGGCTTCCAGAGTGTACCATCATGTTACCGCAACAACCATTCTGATGATACTTCGTCCTGTGTTTCGTATGACACAATAAAGCCTCGTTTTGGTCTCGGATAGTTAACAAGTAAGTCCTGGAACTCAGGATCTCTAAGAATATTCAGAACATTAACAAAATCATTCTCAATTCGTTGCGGTAAATCACGTGCAAAGCTTTTCATAAATACTCAAAAAGCCCGCCATTGAAACAATCGAAGACGGTAAAATGTGTTTTGTTTATTTCATCTCTGCAAATGTCCACGAGCGTATCACAATGTGACGTGTGCTACTAATCATTAGCACCAAAAATCAATGTCTTTGGAAAATGACCATAAATCCGCTCGTGCTCCTGTGCGTATTTCGCAATCTCTTTCACTATCTTCCTGTTGCTGTCTGGTGACGTAACTTTTTGCTTGATTTCCGAAGTATCAAATTCTCGTTCATCTTCTAACGTATCCAATGAATCCTGTCCTGTCTCAGTGTCAATTAACCCAACCGTTTCCCCTTCGCTCAGAAAATTGGTATGTCAACTTGAGTGGCATCGCTTTCATCATCCGTGTCTTGATCTGTAGCTTCAAAAGAATTCTGCCAGCCGAATAAGTTCACTCTCATCCTCTGGATTGTGCATACGTATACGAACGCATGACCTGGTTGGGGATCAGTCAAATAACTATTAGGTAAAACTTGTGGGTTAAATGCTTCCCCATCCTCAAAATCACCCTTTTGAAATCGCTGAGAATAATAAATAAAAGGTACTCGAAACCCATCGAACTCAAATGTGGGTTCTCTGACCCCTTGCGCATATCGTTGTGCTCGAACAAGAACATTTTGAGGGTCTGTACCTAATTTCTTTGCTTCTACAAGGGCAATTATCTGTCCCTGATCTACAAGTGCGTAGTCAACAGGACCGTTTGAAGTTGGATATTCCTCAATAGCATGAGATAGAGATGAGCTCAAAGGTTTTGTTTCATGGTATTTTATAAGTTTCCAGCCGATGGCTTCAAGTTTAGGGTCAATGCGCCGCTTTCGTGTTTCCTGTTCTGTTTCTTCTGTCATACAGACCATATCCCATAGATAATTAGTATTCGCTCAGCCATGATAAAGGTATGAGGAGTGAGTTTTATGAGTTGCCAGTAGTCAAGCCCATGAAATCTAAAACATGACACCTGCCCCAATACATTTTCACTTTTTGCGGCCCTTTTTTTGACGTAAGATTTCCTGAATATCCGGCGGCAGCGACCGCAGGTCAACGATCATCTCATCCACCATCACTAGATTGGAAACAGGATTGCTTTCCTGCATGTGTGTTGTGGAAAACTCCTTATCCCAGTATCCCATTTTGAACATATCACGGATAATCTTTGCTTTCTGAGAGACAGTACTTTTGGATGTACCGAAGTAATCGGAGATGTCGGCAGCGCCTACATAAGGCCCGAAATTCGGATCAAAGAGGAAGTTGATGCTGCCCAGGGCATGGATTACTGCCGCAGCCCAGATCTCCATCCGACCGGAAAGGAAAGGCACATTCCGCTTGCGTGACATTTTCCGTATTAGTTTCTCGCATAACTGCTTGTACTCTTCATCTACAGACGCATCACAAAATCCCGCGGTCATCGCAATAAGTTTTTGCATCCTTTGCTCGATGAGGTCTTTATCACCCATGGTTCTTACCACCTGTTAGTTGTTGTCCTATTTACTATTCTATTATTGATTGTGAACAATTTTATATAACTTTAGTATATCAAATATCCAAACACATAAAATTGAGATAGAACCTTTTTACACATCCTGCTCCAAAATGCTATTCCGATTTCTCCAGGAGATGTTATATTCATCGGCGAATATATACATAAAAGGATATATTTATATAATCGGGTAATAGACTATAACTATATTATCAAATATTAGTGCAACACAGAAATGGTGGAATGGACACCGAAAAATATTGAAGAACTTTTTGAACTGGACCTCCATGAGCTTGGGGAAGTTGCAGATTCTATCAATCGGCGGAATGGAAACACGGTAACGTTCGTTGTTAACAGACATATAAACTATACGAATATATGCGTTTCTCGATGTCCGCTCTGCGTTTCTACCGCGATGTTGGAGCTAGTGATGCGTATTTTATGCGCGTTGAGGAGGTGCTTGATAAAGTTGCAGAAGCGGTAAAAATGGGTGCTACTGAGCTTCATATTGTCGGTGCACTCAATCCGGAAATGAGCATAGAATACTTTGAGGCAATTT
>QBUN01000367.1 GCA_013180565.1 Candidatus Methanophaga sp. GoMg3.2
GACAATAAGGAGCCGTTACATAATAACTATACCAACTACTCCCACTGCAGTGACATGTGCAAATAAGGGTGAAGGGGGCAAACGCGATGACTCCCATGGCGAATGGAACAATAGTATCTATCCGCCATCATGAACTTGATATGTTTACGAACAGGCAGAGAAAAACTTCCACTGTCTAAAAATAAAAGGATATAGTGATTTCACTAGAAAATTTGACATAGTCCTACAGGGCAAACAATCGTCGAACTGGAGAGAAAAGAGTCCAGTGAGCAGGGAAAATGTTGCTTTGTTTGTTCCTGCTTGATTAACGATTTATGTAATGAAAGAAAAAAGTGTCTACTGTGAGATTTTCCCCACTATAATGGTCTTTGTAATACCAAATCAACATAAAATTATAAATTACACACGATTAATATACAGATAAAAACCGAAAGTAATAAATATACCTAAAACATAAGTAAGAAATAGGCGTTATGAAAGATGTGCGCGCCCCTAAGTGAAGCGGCAGTGGGTGGTCTTGTCCCGGTGCACCCACTGAAAAGGCTCACCCTATACGGGAGGAGGAGTAAATGGAATCCCGCCTTCGTTTTTTCCTCCTTCTCCTCCCCTTTTTTTATTTGCACTCGGTATTTTGCAATCCGTCACTCAAAATCCACAAGATTTTTAGCTTTATCCTCTAACACATGCCCCTTACATATATCACTTGCATTTGTTACTATTATATGCTACATTTTAGCTATTTGATATTTTTAAGTAAAAAAATCCGGAAAAATCGTATTATATATTCAAATATTATCTATAATTAATATACAAAACTAATAAGAAAAGTTAGGGGGTGATAGATAAAAAATGAAACAAACGAGAAAAAAAATAGATAATTGTGCAGTGCTTGGAATAATCGCTGTGATAGTAAGCGCAATGCTGTTAGCCTCAATGCCAATGGCAACTGCAAAGCTTTACGGTGATGCAAATGGAGACGACGTGATAGACGAGGCGGATATAACCTACGTAGAGCAGATAATCGCTGGAGAGAAACCTAAAAACGAGTTAGCAGATGCAAATCAGGATGGCGTAATAGATCTGCTTGACGTAGCTTATATCGAGGGTATTATTCTCGGAGATAATCCATTTCCCGGTGGAACCTTAATTGCAGGATTAGGTCGAGATCCAGGCAAGCAGTATGGCTATGGGGCACATCCCTCATTGACGGGCGTTTATGAACAATTAGTCTGGATAGATTACGAACTGGAACCCCAACCGATGTTAGCCACTAGCTGGAAAGTATCGGACGACGGAAAAGTCTGGACATTCTATCTAAAGGAAGGAGTTAAATTTCATGACGGAACGCCTTTCAACGCCGAGACAGCGAAACAGAATTTCGAGCGACTCGATGCTGAGAAACCTGGTCAATTAGGTCCCCTAGAATCAATAGACGTAGTGGACGATTATACAATCCAATTCAGGCATAGTGAACCGTTTGCACCTTTCGTCCGACAATTGAGCTGGCCTTTCATGTCAATGATAAGCCCTGATGCCGTGGACAAAGATAGGAACGTGCTGGAACCGATAGGTACAGGCCCCTACAAGGTAGTTGAGTACTCTCCAGATGATAAGTTAGTATTGGCGAGAAATGAGGACTGGTGGGGAGGCATGCCTAAGCTGGAGGGTATGACGCTCAGATGTATTCCCGATGCCAATTCGCGTGCCATGTCGTTAGAGACCGGAGAGATCGACCTAATCATAGATACCGGCGGTGTCTTGCCTGAGTATGCTGGAACATTGGATGCAGATCCTGAAATCGAGGTACTTACCCGACTGATCGCCACATCGCATTTCCTGATACTCAACGGTGGTGAAACACCTTTCAACGATACCAGTGCAAGACAGGCTGTTCAGTACGCTATCGACCAGGAAACGATAGTGGATACCCTTCTCGAAGAGTATGGTCTGCCGGGCAAAGGTCCAATAACTCCCGCACTTGCAGAATGGGTGAATACCGAGATAGCAGCTAAATATGACCCTAATGAGGCAGAACAACTACTGAGTGACGCTGGCTGGGTAGATACGGATGGCGACGGAATATTGGATAAGGAAGGGCAGCCATTCGAAGTCCGCTTACTGCTACACAGTGGGATGATTGGACGATGGCCCTACGAAGCTATTGCAGAGGTAATACAAAGCGAGCTGGATGACGTCGGTATTAAGGCAGATATACAGGTGCTGGCAGGAGGTGCGTGGAGTACCGCTCTGAAGGATGGCGAGTACGAGATGGCAATGACTCCTTACACGCCTTTGGGCCCTCACTTTATGCTGTACGACTGGTTCAATTCAGAAGGAGACATGAACTTGATGCGCGGCATGTGTTATAACAATTCGCGTGTGGATGAACTGACAGAACTCGGAAAGGTAACAATGGATCAGGACGAAAGGAACGAAATATACGTTGAAGTGCAGGGGATAGTAGCCGAAGAAGTCCCATTGTTCCCGATATACTACGAGGAGATGATCAACGCACAGAGGAATAATGTGAGAGGTTTTGAACCCCATCCCTGGTTCTGGATCAACTGGGAGGATGTCTACTCTACGACGTAATGTAGCCGGAGCAGTACTGCAAGTGTAAAAAAAATACCGTGGTGGAGACATATGCATCGCATCTCCACCTGGTTTTATTTATTGGAAAAATAAGATGAATTGAGATGGTAATTGACGAATTTCGAGGTGCTATCACTGCATGTTACATTTCATTATAAGACGATTGTTATTGATGTTCGTAGTCATATTAGGGGCAACTATGCTGACATTTACAATAATGCACTTTGCCCCGGGTGATCCGGCTGAGATGATTGCGACTAGCAGATATGGGGTGGAGGGTTTGTCTACAGAAACTATTGCTAGAATAAGGGTAGAAGAAGGTCTCGATGCGCCTGTGTATGTCCAGTATCTCAAATGGCTAAACCATGTACTGCATGGCGATCTCGGAAGATCCTTAGTAACTGGTAAATCGGTGTCATCGGAATTCTTAGCCAGATTTCCGGCGACGTTAAAATTAGCTCTCGCAAGCATGATCATAGCGCTGCTAATATCTATTCCCGTTGGGATTATCTCTGCAACTAAGCAATACTCGGTAGTTGATAATGCCAGTATGGTAGGAGCGCTAATAGGCGTTTCTATGCCTAACTTCTGGTTGGGATTGCTACTTATGTTACTCTTCGCATTATACCTCGGTTTACTCCCTGTATGCGGCTATGGGGATGGAAGCATTGCATATCTGATATTGCCGGCTATAACGCTTGGAACGGGCATGGCTGCATTAACAACCAGATTAACAAGGTCAAGCATGTTAGAGGTACTCAAGCAGGATTATATTACTACGGCAAGAGCAAAAGGCTTGAGAGAAAAGGTTGTTATCTGGAAACATGCATTTAGAAATGCACTGATACCGGTGGTTACGATTGTGGGCTTGCAATTCGCTGGTTTACTCGAGGGTGTTGTAATAGTTGAAACGATATTTGCCTGGCCCGGCGTGGGTAAGTTATTGGTTGATTCGATATTTGAACGCGATTTCGCAATGATGCAATGTGGTATATTGTTCATCGCCGTTATATTTGTTCTTGTAAATTTAACGGTGGATATTTTGTATGCTCTTCTGGATCCCAGGATACGATACGAAAAGGGGGGGAACTAATGGTAAGTCGGTTAGATGAGATTGTTATGCAATTTAAGGAACATAAAATAGCAATGGTTGGCGCAGCGTTAATCCTTTTTCTGGCGCTTATTGCGGTATTTGCACCTTATATTGCTCCGCATGATCCAATTGAGATAAATCTAAAAGAACGTTTGCTAGCTCCCAATATGGAATATCCTCTTGGGACTGATAACCTGGGGCGATGTATGCTGAGCAGAATAATCTATGGGGCCAGAATATCCTTACAGATAGGAATAATCGTAGTTGGAATAACAAGTGTTATCGGGATAACGCTCGGGATGATTGCTGGGTACTATGGCGGGGTACTCGATGAGCTAATTATGAGAGGGGTGGACATTTTGTTAGTCTTTCCCGGGATTATATTGGCATTGGTAATTGCAGGTATTTTAGGTCCTGGCCTTTTTAATGTAATGTTAGCGTTAGCAATCGTAGGTTGGACAGGATATGCCAGAGTGGTGCGAGGGGTAGTGCTATCAGTAAAGGAGAAGGAGTATGTGGAATCTGCAAGAGCACTTGGTGTCGGCGATTGGTATATCATTACCAGACATATTCTGCCAAGTTGTGTGGCACCAATTATCGTGATTGCAACGCTCGGTATGGCTTATGTGATCCTTGCGGCAGCGGCATTAAGCTTTCTTGGACTCGGAGCACAACCGCCAACTCCTGAGTGGGGGTCAATGTTGAATAATGGTAAAAATTTCATGCGAACTGCACCGCACCTGACGATTTTTCCTGGATTGGCGATAATGATTACTATTTTAGCATTCAATTTCATCGGGGATGGATTACGGGATGCTTTGGATCCAAGAGTGAGCGAAAAGATGATAGAAAGGTAGAGACAGGATTGATTATCATTTGAAAATGTAGTATTGCTATAGCAATGGTAAAAACCCACGAGATTTTACATGATTTTGGGCAATTAGCCTAGCATATGCCCCTTACACGCACACCCCACCTATATTGTCACTATATATCACTTTTTAATCTTTTGATGATCCGAAGTAAAAAAAACAACGAAACTTATATATATCATCAACTATTAGCTACAATTAAGGTATAAAAATAATAAAAAAAGTGAGTGATATACACCCTAATATGCGTAAACGTGAAGAAGGAAGATATAAAATAGGAAGAAACGCATTGATGCGTGGCATAGTTATATGCATCGCCGCAGTTATTATCAGCTCTTTGGCAATTCTCGGATTGCTAGCACAGGAAACTGCAGCGGCTGTTGAAGTCCGGGTTACACCGGAGTTGGAATACGTAGAAGAGGGAGCAACTTTTAGCGTCACCATAGATGTAGATGACGTAACGGACTTCAAATTAGGACAATTTGACTTATCTTTCGATTCAAGTGTACTGAAATTAAAAGATGTCAAAGATGGTAGTTTGGATGGAGAAACAATACCCTTAAAAGAAAGAAAAGAAGTTGATGATGACACGGTGCATGTGTATGTTCGCATGCCGACGGGAGAGACAGCAAGTGGCTCAGGGCATTTAGCCGAGGTAAATTTTAAGGTGATAGGAGAGGAAGGAGATGAGAGCGTATTGGATTTATCCGATGGAAAACTTAGTGACATGGGAATGTGGTTTGACATAGAGGGAGAATTTGGGGACGAATTCAACAAAGGCAAAATTCCCGATGAATTAAAAGAAAACTTAAAGGATAGAGGGCACACTTTAGAAGATCCAACGGTTGATGTTATAGAAAAAGACAAAAAATGGAAGATCACCGACAATAGAGTATACCTGGTTAGTGCCAAGGATAGCAAGCTAAGAATCCAAGATACTGGCGAGATACTTGCGAAGTGGATTGATGCCGAAATTAGCGTTGGTGGCGTGGACGATGAAGAGGTGGAAGAAGAGGAAGAGGTCAGCGAAAAAGTTACACCTGGATCTCCAAAAATAACGGCTTGGAAACCTGCTGAAGCGGTTGTAGGCAACGTGGTACGCGAGTCGAGAACTTTCAATATCAGTGTAAATCAAATAGCAGATATTAGCTGGCAAATAAATGGTTCCGCAGTGCAGACAAATGAAAGCGTAACGGAAGCAGCATATACGAACACGAGTGCAGTTATTGGATCCTGGAACGTATCTGCAATCGCAACTAACACAACTACCGGCTTATCTGATACGCACACGTGGATATGGCACGTAACTCTTACAGCAACACCTTCACCAACATTGGCTCCAAGGGTAACTCCCGCGCCTACACGGGCACCCGGAGTAACACCAACGCCGAAGCATGTGGCAATAACGCGTCCCACGGCAAAGCCAAAGTCAACGCCTACACCAAAACCCGCGGGATTCGAAGTGATATTCGCAATAGCGATGCTTGCGATTGCGTTTTTGCTGGTGAGGAAAAGATGAGCAGAATAAGAAAGAATAGGGTGGATGGATTCTCATCATTAACTATTTTTGCGCATGCAAAAACCCTCGGTTTCTTTGGTAAAGCTTTCTTTATAAAAGAAAGGTTTTAGGAGGTGAAAAAGAAAAAAAATGAAACAAACGATAAAAGTGCTTGGAATAATCGCAGTGATAGTTGGTATAATGCTGTTAGCATCAATGCCAACTGCAAGTGCAAAGCTTTACGGTGATGCAAATGGAGACGACGTGATAGACGAGGCAGATATGACCTACGTAGAGCAGATAATTGCTGACGAGGAAGAAGAAAACGAGTTAGCAGATGCAAATCAGGATGGCGTAATAGATCTGCTTGACGTTGCTTATATCGAGGGGATTATTCTCGGAGATAACCCATTCCCTGGCGGAACAATAACGGCAGCAATGATATTCTTTAAAGAGACCGTAGACCCAGCCGAAGGTTGGACTGGCTGGTATGTAAGGAAAGCAGGTATCTATGAGACCTTGTTTGCAAACGACGAAGATATGGTACTCACACCAGAACTGGCTACTGGATACAAAGAGGTAAGCGACACAGAATGGGAAATAGCTCTGAGAGAGGATGTTACTTTCCATGACGGCACGCCATTCAATGCAGATGCTGTTGTATACTCTATCAATAGAGTTCTGGATGAATCGAATTCGCGACACACCGGCTATGATTTCATTGACTCCATTGACAAAAAAGATGACTACACGGTAACGATCACCACAGAAGAGGCGTATGCACCTACGATAGCAAGTTTAACAGATCCAGTGACATCTATTGTGAGTCCCGAGGCAGATGATCTCGGTACCGAGGCAGCGGGCACAGGTCCATTCAAGTTAGTGGAGTTCGAGCCCAAGGTGAGTCTCTCGGTGGAAAGAAACGACAATTACTGGGGTGGACAAGTCAAACTAGAAAGTGCGACCTTTGAATATATCAAGGATGCTCAGACGAGAGCATATAAGCTGGAAGCTGGAGAAGTTGATATGGCACGAGGCATACCCCAAGCAGAGGCGGACATAATAGATGACAAGTCTGATCTGGAGGTTATCAGTAAAGAAACGGTGCGTACGTATTTCATGTATGTAAACACAGAAAAAGCACCGCTTAACGACGTTAAAGTGCGACAGGCAATCAACTATGCTATTAATCGTGACGAAATAGTTGAAACCGCACTGGAAGGTGTTGGCGGTGTAGCAGCGAAAAGTGTGTTCCCGTCGATTATGCCGTGGTCTGCAAATGAGGACCTTGAAGGATACTCGCACAATCAAACAAAAGCACTCTCGCTCTTGGCAGATTGTGGAATTACAGATACAGACGGTGATGGGGTGCTGGACTATGATGGCAAGCCTTTCGAACTTACAATAAAAACATACACCACACGACCAGAATTAAAGCCTACCGCAGAGGTGATGGTGGCTCAGTTAGAGGAGATTGGTATCAAAGCGAGCGTTGAAACTCGCGAGATACCTACTTTGAAAGAGGAAGTAGCGGAGGGTAACTACGATTTAGCACTGTACGCATGGAGTGTAGGACTCTCTGGCGATCCCGATTATTACCTGAGCTGCCACTTCCTGTCAACTGGGAATGAGGCACAATTGACTGGCTATTCCAATACCGAGGTAGACCAATTGATAGAACGAGGAAGAACCACTTTCGATTACGATACACGATGGGACATATACAAGCAGGTACAGGAGCAAATCTTAGAGGACTCACCGGAGATATTCGTTTTCTATCTAAACGAACTTGTCGGCTTGAATACCGGAGTGAAGGGTTACGAGATATACCCAAATGAAATAACGTTCCTTACGAAGGATATGTACAATACAGCTTAGGTGCAGAAAGGAAAAGGAGCAGAGAGCACAAATAAACAAAAAAAATAAAAAAAATTGAAGAGGGATAATTTTTATCCCTTCTGTTTGTTTTTTATCATGTATCAAAAACTAATTATGGATCAAATGCAAGTTGAACTTTATAAGCACTCAGTGGGTTTAAAGGAGAGGGGAAGGAAAAGTCCAAAAGGAGGTGTGCATCTGTTCAAAATTCTATGGAATTTTGAGCAGATAAGGAAAAGATTGAAATGCAAAAGTTAAATTCGACAGAATTTTCATTCTGCAATTGGCATTTAAATGCACGAAACGCACAAGATTTTGAGCATTTATGGAGAAAATAAACATGCTCAAGTATATCATAAAACGATTAATTCTTCTGATTCCCATATTATTCTTGGTCACTCTGATAAGCTTTTCACTATTATTTATTATACCCGGCGACCCAGCCGAAACGATACTCACAGGCCCGGGCGGTGGTGCAGACCCAAAGGCAGTAGAGGAATTCAGAATCAAGATGGGGCTGGATAAACCGATCTATATACAATATTTTACCTGGTTGGAAAGCATATTACATGGTAATTTGGGATATTCTTACCTGTCTAAGCGACCAGTAATTGAAACCATCTTATCAAGCTTTCAAGCTACTTTAAAACTTGCTATTGTAAGTCTGATCATATCGCTAATGATTTCCATACCCTTGGGTATCATTTCAGCAATTAAGCAGTATTCAGCCATTGATAATGTTAGTATGGCGGGTGCGTTGCTTGGCGTGTCAATGCCGAATTTCTGGCAAGGTTTACTGCTCATTTTATTATTCGCGGTAACGCTGGGCTGGCTTCCAGTTGCTGGCTATGGCGATCATGGCGATTTAGAACATATAATACTACCAGCAATCACGCTGGGCACAAGTTCAGCGGCTATTACTACTCGGTTGATGAGGTCAACTATGCTGGAAACAATTAATCAGGACTACATACAAGCAGCGCGAGCAAAGGGGTTGTCAGAACGAGTAGTTATAGGTAAACACGCCTTAAAAAATGCGCTTATTCCTGTTGTAACCATGATAGGCTTGAATTTTGCTTATCTTCTTGATGGCTCGGTGGTAGTAGAGACTATCTTTGCATGGCCCGGGATTGGTTTACTTATGGTAGACTCCATATATATGCGGGACTATCCTATGATTCAGGGTTGCATTTTGTTCGTAGCTATTATTTTCATATTTGTTAATCTGATGGTGGATATTTTATACACCTATCTTGACCCTAGGATACGCTATGAAACAAAAGAGTGATAGCCGGTTTATATCTTTCGTTGCACAGTTCAAGCAAAATAAGGCTGCCTTAGCTGGAGCTATAATTGTTCTTTTGCTCGTTTTTGTTGTTATTTTTGCGCCACAACTTTCACCTCATGATCCTGTTAAAGCGTCTTTAGACGAGCGATTAACTGCTCCCTGCATGGAATATCCGTTTGGAACAGATCAGCTCGGACGGTGTATTTATAGCAGAGTTTTATATGGTTCCCGGGTCTCCTTGTCGGTAGGATTAATAGTGGTGGGTATAGCAGCAACAATAGGCGTTGTACTCGGTATAATTTCAGGATATTGTGGTGGTGTCCCGGACGAGATAATCATGCGTCTGGTAGATGCCATGTTAGCATTCCCGAGTCTATTTCTGGCTTTGGCTATTGCAGGCATACTTGGGGCAGGCTTTTTCAACGTTATACTGGCAATAACAGTGGTAGAATGGACGCGATATGCAAGAGTAATGCGTGGTTCGATTCTTTCGGTAAAAGAGAATTATTATGTTGAAGCAGCTAAATCGCTCGGCGCCAGTGATTTTTATATTGTTACCCGTCATATAGTGCCAAATGCAATAACACCTATTATCGTCGTGGCGACACTCGGTATAGCAACGGTAATTTTAGCAGCAGCGAGTTTAGGCTTTCTCGGATTTGGCGTGCAACCTCCGACACCTGAATGGGGTATGATGCTGAACGATGGCCGTTTATTTATGCGTAGGGCGCCGTGGCTGATGATCTTTCCCGGTTTGGCGATAATGATAACGATTTTGGCATTTAATCTGCTTGGCGATTGTCTGAGGGATGCATGGGATCCAAGGTTAAGAGAGAAGAGAATAGAATAGAGTGATAAAATGCAGGGTATTTGTGTAGTTACGATGAAGATGCAAGATACAAGAGGCGGTTGGTTGATGGCATTTCAAATACATCTTTTGAAACCACTAATTTCACTGCTTGACACAGAAAAAGAAAACAAAAAATATAATGGTGAGGTAAAGATAAAAATGTCAGAGATGCAATAAACGCTATTTTTCCGTGATTTCCAGCACATCGTCCCATGAAAGAGTTAAAGGAAGAACTGTAACCCTCAACTTTAATATAGGAGAGAAGAAATCCTTAGATATTCTCAAAAACCTCTTTTGCTTCTCGTTTTCATCTAAAAAATCGAGAAAGCATAATACCCAACTAAAATAATTGTTGACACAGATTAACACAGACTGATTAACGCAGAAGAAATTAAATCCGTGTAAATCCGTGTAAATCTGCGTCCTAAATATGAAATATAAAAAATTAATATGGATAACATATTTTATTCACTTATGTCACTGTTAAGCATAACCCACTTGCAGGTGCACTTCCCTACACAAGACGGAGTGGTAAAAGCGGTAAATACTATCGACCTCGAGATAGCGAATAACGAGCGGTTAGGGCTAATAGGTGAAACGGGCTGTGGTAAAACCGTGTTGGGAATGTCCATTATCCGCCTGCTCCCGCCATCCACAACGATAGAAGGAGAAATCAAGTATAAAGGCAATGACCTTCTAAAGCTAACGGAAAAAGAAATTAGGAAGATAAGGGGGAAGGAAATAGCAATGATACTTCAGAATCCAACAACCTCCTTGAATCCCGTTTTGAAAGTCGGCGACCAGATAGCAGAGGCAATTAAATTACATCAAGGTCTGGATAGGCGAGCATCAAAAGCGAAAGCAGTAGAAATGCTCGAAGCTGTAAAGATCCCTGATGCTACAAAACGAGCAAATGAGTACCCGCATCAATTCAGTGGCGGTATGAAGGAAAGAGCAATGATCGCAATGGGACTTGCATGCGACCCCGCGATGATTATCGCAGATGAACCAACAAAAGGATTAGACGTTACGGTAAAGACGCAGATAGTGGAGCTTATGAAAGAAGTAACGACGCAAAAGACAATGCTATTCATAACGCATGATTTGGGTGTCGCCGCAGAGATATGTGACAATATCACGGTGATGTATGCGGGTGAACTCATGGAATATGCGAATAACGAAGCGATATTCAAAAACCCACTACATCCATACACGCAGGGATTTCTCAATTCGCTACCAAGTAGGGGCTTAAAGGCGATAAAAGGCATGAGCCCGTCCTTGATCGATCTCCCTTCGGGTTGCAGGTTCCATCCAAGATGTGACTGCGCGAATGCGAAATGCAGGACTGAGCATCCGGAACTGATAGAGGTAGAAAAGAGCCACTATGTGAGGTGTTTTCAGT
>QBUN01000366.1 GCA_013180565.1 Candidatus Methanophaga sp. GoMg3.2
GTTCTCCCATTCCTTCTCGATTACCAGGTCTGGCTTCTCTATATGTTCGCATGACCACACATTCTCCAGACAGTTGTTATCTTCGACTACGCATACTCTTATGGTGTCCGATTCGCCCGTACATGCAATGAGTGTATCGAATGTGCCTGTGTATCTCTTGCCAGGCGCCAAACCCGCTGGCACATCCTTATGTTCTATCTCCACCCCGTCAACGAATAGTGTGGTGTTATCACCTGCCGGTGCTGTCGCAGTGCCGTTATTGAGAACGACATAAGTGACATTGTAATGGGTTTCATTTACCCAGCTCTCCCATTTAGCTACAATCTCTAAGTCTGGTAGTTTCAGATCTACATATTGCACCACCAAAAAGGCATTCGTAGGCATCATGTTGTCGCCATCATCTGCCTGACCAGCTATGTTACCGCTGCCTTTGTGATACTGAGATGTTACACTTCTCACGCTCACCCCGACTTGCGCATTACTGCCACCTACACTCATCGTTATGCCATCTATTGTTTCGTCGTAGGAACTGGAATATCCATTGTACACGCCACGTCCAAGCTCTACAGCGTTGAAGTACAGCACATCATCTGCAGCATTGTCACCCCAGGGAGCGACCACACCGAGCGTTACAGTCGCTACCTTCTCGCTCGTTGTGCTTGCAGGGAACGTCGCATCGTTTATGCACTCTTCTAATGATAGGAATCCGCCATCGCCTCTGCGTCCACCTAAGAGCAGGTCTGCACCATTATTGACCCAGTATTCTACCAGTGGTGCAGTTTGATCCTCGTAGACGAGCGTGAGGCCAGGTGCTGCGATCTTGAACTTATGACCTGCCGAACCGGCATTCTTTACGGTCACTGTGTATGTACCACTTCCTGTGACATGAGATGTTATATCGAAAACATAGTTGCCCCATGATTTGACATACATCGCTCCCGGACAGGTGCATTTGATGTCGTTGTATGCCCTTCTCAAAGGCACAACGTAGGAGGTTCCACCTGCGTTTGTTATGCTCACTTCCATCTCCGGACAGGCATGGTCCGGACTGACCCACGTATAATAGACATTAAGCTGTGCGTGTTCCACGGTAGCACTCGCTGGTAGTGTTATGTCATAGTTCGTAGCCCGGGTAGCACCGGGCGAATTTAGACCACCATAGCTGCCATCGCCAGTTGTGAATATGAGATGCCCATGAAGAGTGCCATGTGCGACATTTTCCAGTGGCTCGTCAGCCATGTATCCGTTGTAGCAGACTCTTTCCACTGCCGCTGCCTCATTGTTCGTCTCGTTCGATTCAGCTACATTGCAATCGCAGTCTGCCACGCCTTTAAGACTGTAGTCGCGGTATGAGCAGTCGAAAACGCATGGTGGCAGAAGACAATCGCTCCCACTGGGTTTCCAGCCCGTGAACGTCACTGTATGGTTATCGCCGGGATTAAGGCTTGGTACAGATAACGTGCCAAATAGCACATCTTCGATGTACAGGCCAACGTTTGACTTGCCTGCCGATACACTGCCATTGTTCTTTACTGTGACGTCTATCTCGTTTAATAGGCTGAACCATGCAGGGGTGTCTGTATCGTAGTGATATGCATTGATGTCTGCTCCTATTACGATCAGGTCTGGCATTTCTACTATTGGGCATGTCACGGTGTTCTCCATGCAGTTGTTCGTCTCGTCGCTCTCGTCAACCTCATTGTAGTTGTCTGCACAAACGATGACGCTATGGGTGGCACCGCATGAGCAATCGAAAGGGCCGATTGTGCTTGTGCTGCTTTCTCCTGCTGACAATGCGGTAACAGAATCTACCCTCTTTGGAATTCCATCAATGAAGATGGTTGTGTTGCTTTCACCCGCATCGCCATCACCCACGTTTGCTACGGTATATGATACCGAGAAGTTGCCATCTCCAAGTGCCTCTGATTTATTGGTGATAACCAAATCAGGCATTTTGTACTTCACCACAAGGAACGCATTTGTAGGCATCATGTTGTTCCCATCATCTGCTTGACCAACAACATTGTCGCTGCCTTTGAGATAATGAGCTGTTACATTTGTTACGTTCACGCCGACCTGAGCATTCAAGCTTCCTATGTGCATTGAAATGCCGGCTATTGCTATCTCATAATTCGCGTTGTAGCCATGATATACGCCTGTGCCAAGCTTTAGAGCGTTGAAGAAGAGATAATTGGTCATGCCCGGATCCCGTTCTCCGCTGCCCCAGGGCGAAACAACGCCGAGCGTTGCATTCGCCACCTCGCCCGTTTCCGCGCTTGCCGGGAACGTTGCGTTGTTTATGCACTCCTCCCAGCACAGGTTTACACTCGTTGGATCGCTCCTACCGCCCAAAAGTACGTCAGCACCCCTATTGACGTGGTATTCAATTAGCGGTGCATTTTCATCTTCATAGACAAGTGCAATTCCCGGTGCTGCGGTACAAAAACATTTGCACTTCTCTGTGCACTTGTTCTTCACAGTCACTGTATATTTGTAAGTGCCACTGCCCGAGATGTATCCTGTTAGATTGTAGACATAATTCCCCCATGCCGCGACCCGTGATGCACCCGGACATGTGCAGTTCATGTCATTGTAAGCCTTTTCAAGCGGTAGAACGTATGTTCCAGTTCTGTTTTCTATGCTCACCTCCATCTCGGGACATGCTTCAGATGGCTCAGTCATCTTGTAGTAAACATTCAGGTCTGCGAGAATAACAGTTGCAGCTTCTGGTATTGTTATGTCATAGTTCGTAACCTGAGTATCACCCACGGAATACAGACAACTGTACACGCCATCGCCAGTTGTGAATAATAACGCGCCGTGAAGTGTGCCGTGCGCAACATTTTCCAGCGGTTCATCAGCCATGTAGCCGTTGTAGCATGCTCTTGTCTTTTTAGGGTCAAGTACCGATCTCTCGTTGTTCGTTTCGTTTGTTTCTGCAACTTCCTTATCGCAATCTGCTACTGCAGTGATGTTATTTTTGAAGTCCCTGAATGACCAATGGAAGTAACAAATATTATCTATAGTTTTGAGACAGTCGTCTCCAATTGGCTTCCAGTTCTCGAACGTCACTGTCTCATTCGCACCCGCAGCCAAACTCAATACTGGCAACCTACCAAAGAAGTCGTCATCAATGTACAGGCTAACATTCGATGCTTTTGCAGGTGTGCTACCATTGTTCTTTACTGTAACGCCTATCTCGTTCGATAGGTTGAACCAGGCGGGGCAGTCGGTATTGTTGTGGTATGCTTTGATCTCGGTGACTATAAGGTCCGGCTCTTCACCGGATCTGAAGATCCCCCTGCGCACAGATTGGTATTATGCTGAATGCTACTATTGCTAGCGCTACTATCAAGGCGATATGTCGTTTTTTCATTTTTTTTCTTTTCTTCTCCCTACAGCGCCCATCTTTATTTTACCTCAAAAATAAAATAAAATAAAATAAAGTAATAAATAAGATAAAATGTGGCACAATCGAATTTTCTAGCGAAATCACTATATCCTTTAATTTTATCGCAGAGCACGCGAAGAACGCAGAGGCATTAGAAAACCCAAGCGTGGATTGGAACACTCTTAAACTCTGCGCCCTCGGCGATCTCCGCGTTGATAAATCACTAGGTGGAATGGCTCAGTGCATCGTGTACCCTAAAAGGCTCAGTGCATAGGTACCTTCATATTCCAATTTTAGGCTCAGTGCATCGTATACCTTTTATTATAAACTCGACCTAAAGATCGAATTTTTGTGATTGTGTACCGTCTCTCCAATCTCATAGCCAAATTTATTAATCTCCCTCACCTTCAAATTTTCGTCTTTATAACACACTATGAGCGTTTGTTTCCACGTTTCAATGGTTGCCCAGACATATTCGCCGGTATATTCCTTGCCTACATTGAAATACTCATTGAGTACGCTAATCTTACCCCGCGAATCAACCTCACGGCTAAAATGGATTTTCCCTGTGACCAAGGGTAAGCGGTCCACATCGATTGTAAAATCTTTTGGCAGTATGCGTTTAGGATCGACCGACTTCAGATCCTCATTTCTCAACTTCCACGCATTAAATTTGTTTTCTGTTTCAAAGAATGTCTTTGACTTTTTCCGTATATCTTTCAGATCAATAAATAGTTCCTTTTGCCAGAAGCGTTTATCAAAACCTTTATTGAATTCCTCTATCGTTCCGTTCATCCAGGGCTTTGACGGTGCGATGAACACCACTTCGATTCCTACACATAAAGCCAATCTCACGAAGCGACTGAATGACTTGGGATGCTTGTAGTCGCCTGCAAAACACATACCGTTGTCTACCTGTAAGTATTTAGGTATCGGAGACTGTTTCCAGTAATCCAGGAGAAAACTCATTACATTATCCATGCTTTTTTCGTTATACTGCTGTCCTGCAACTTGTCGCCCAACAATATCTTTAAGGTGTAGCGAGTTGATCGGTCCATAACCCTTGATATGTCTCGGACCAACGTAATCCATCTGATGCAGCTCATCTATGCGTTTTGGTTTGAGAATGGTATATCGGCCTTTTGAATGGACTCGTTTGTAGCGTTCTCGTTTGTTCACCTTCAATTTATTCCGCTTGATGATTCGTTTGATAGTGGAAATAGAAGGGATCTCCGAGGTTTTGTAACCCAGCCCATCCATATGAAACTGGATAGCCTCTGCACCTACACAGGAGTATCTGGTAGAATCTTCAGTGCCGTCCATTAGTGCTTTTCTGCTCTTTACAACAATCTGCTCAATCCGTTCGCTGGTTTTATGAGGTATAACTTTGGCTCTTTTTGGCAGGTTCGTATACCATCCTTTGCGTCCTGTTTTATATCTGCCCAACCATTTGTTGAACCAACCCTTTGACCGCTCCAAACTTTTGTATATATCAACCTTTCGCTCTCCTTCAAGATACCGCTGAATTGCTTTAATTCGTTCTTCCTCTTCTGGTGTATGTTCCATGATACTTCACCAAGGAAATATCATAGAAGCAGCAGGTATCAGTATTTGTAAAATTACTGTCTCAAAACTAGCATGTCTAGCTTAAATCACAATAGCATGGCGGCGATATTAAAACTCGCTTATCGCTGTGATGCCTTACATAACTTTGTATCATTTGAGGTATACGATGGTGTGAACCATCCATATTTAAAATGAAAAGGTATACGATGGTGTGAACCTTTCCACCTACCGGTTTGGTTGGATGCTTCATGGCCGGGTCATCACGATTAACAAGAACCTGCGTCATCACTGCTGCCACGCAGGTATCAATGCCATGCTCTTGTAACTGGTTTATGAGGCTCTGGGCGATCATATACCCCATACTGCCCTGTGACTGCGCAACGTCCACATGTAACGGTGCAGTCGGTACCTTACCCGCGGCTGCTTCTACCTGGATCATGATAAACCCCACCTGGGGTCAGTTCCCATGAGTCAGCACCACCTGGTGCCCGGCTCTGATCATATGAGCAATATAGCCCATGCACTCAAAGGTATTGCGGAACTGCTGTGCGAAGGTGCCCTGCTCTCCCTTTTTGATTATTGCATTGCCACCAAGCGCAGCCACTATCAGACTCATTCAGACGCTCACCTGCTCTAAGAACGTATCTATCACCTCTTCCAGATTGGCATCGCCGATCTCCTTAATACCGTACCGTACCCTTGTTGCGGGTTTATTGATATTAATAACACGCGTCAGGTCAATAGGCGTGCCAATAACCACCGCATCGCAATCGGCTGCGTTGATTGTCTGCTCCAGGTCATGGATCTGCTTATCACTGTACCCCCTAGCAGGAAGCAGCGGACCAATATCAGGATACTGCCTGAATGTTTCAGAGATAGTGCCAGTTGTAAACGGTCTTGGGTCAACGATCTCTTTTGCTCCTGCCTTATTAGCAGCAATGATCCCGGCACCGTACTCCATGCCTCCGTGTGTCGCTGTGGGACCGTCCTCCACCACCAGCACCCGCCTGCCCCTGATGAGCTCGGGATGTTCTACGGTAATAGGAGATGCCGAATCAATGATCTTTGCATCCGGGTTTACCGTCATTATATTGCGGCGTACCTGCTCGATCTTTTCCAATTCCGCAGTATCCTGCTTATTGATCACTACAATATCGGCCATTCTTAAATTTATCTCACTGGGGTAGTACGTCAATTCATCTCCGGCACGGTGCGGGTCTGCATGCAACCACTATATTCAGATCTGGTTTAAAAAAGGAAAAATCGTTATTGCCGCCGTCCCAGACTATAATATCAGCTTCGGTTTCTGCCTGACGCAGGATCTTTTCATAGTCCACACCGGCATATACGGTACAACCTGCATCAATATGTGTTTCATATTCTTCCCGCTCCTCTATCGTACATCCCATACGATCAATGTTCTCATAGGATGAATACCGCTGTACTGCTTGCTGTGTAAGCTTGCCGTATGGCATGGGATGTCTTACTACTACCACGTTCTTGTTGCGCAGTCGCAAGAGCTGACAGAGCTTTCTACTTACCGAGGTCTTGCCACTGCCAGTACGCACTGCACATACGCTGATCACATGCACGCTGCTTCGCAACATGGTGGCATGCGGACCCAGCATGGTAAAATCCGCACCTGCGGCATTTACTTCGGCTCATTTTGACATCACATACTGGTACGGCACATCGCTGTACGCGAATACGACACGATCAATCGCGTGTTCCTTTATCAGATTGACCAGTTCTAGTTCAGGATAAATGGGTATACCATCCAGGTATAAGCCACCTGCCAGTTCTGCGGGGTATGTTCGGCCTTCTATATCTGGTATCTGGGTGGCGGTAAATGCTACGACACGGTATGCAGGATTATCCCTGAAGTAGACATTGAAGTTATGAAAATCCCGTCCGGCCGCGCCCATGATTATTACTTTTACTGGATCGTTCATATTTATTCTTGTTAATAGCTACTAATACACCCTTAGATATAATTGAAAGCCAAATAAATTAGTTCTCTTATGATGACTTGAAATAATCCTTAAGCAGACCCACCACTATCTTGTTCAACAGAAGTAACCCTATCAAGTTAGGAATTGCCATCAACGCATTAGTAATATCAGAGAACAGCCAGATATCCACGAGATATGTAGCCGCTTTTGGAAAGTCCACCACACTGGTACCTATGACGATAACCACAAGGAACACAGAATAATACAATCACCAGGCCGGTCAGGGAACAGATTCCGAACCGTACAGCATATGCCACAGTAGAGCCCGCAAATCCGCCCACTGCTGCTTGGCCCGATAATGCGCTGTCTATTATAAGCAAAAAAGCACCCGGTATATTTTCGTAATTCAATATTAAAGCAACCATAGCTGCTAAAATATAAAAGCAAATAGTAGGTGTTTTTGTTATCGAGTAACCCTACCTCTGAAGAGCGAATACGTAAAGAAGGCATAGTAATTGGGATTATTAAGGATAAAATCAGGTGATTCCGGTAAACATAGACGCTGAAACTGTATCCAATCCTTATGTGATAGTTCCACTTGCACATCCACCCATCGCATCTCAAGCAGTGCCATCATGGCGTTGCGGATTTCATCGCTCAGTGGAGCGTGAACACTGCCTGCAAAAGTCTGGGCAGAGGTCTGCTCCAGACCTGCTTTACGGAACCAGCCAGGCATACGCGAGAAGTGCAGCTCTGGTCTCATCCCCTCAACAAAAGGGGCAAATCCAGAAGATGTCACATTCAGTCGGGCTTCCAGCAGAGGGTATCCTGGAAGTAACTGTTGCGAAGACCAGGCAAGGATGATCACACTGCCGCCTGGCTTCACCACTCTTGCAAGTTCCTTTATCTGCGGTAGGGGTTCTCCAGGAGCATATCCAACACAGTTTGCACTCCATACCCAATCAAAGGTGTTGTCTTCAAAGGGGAGGTTGCTCACATCTGCTTCCTGAAAAAAGACCTGTTCAGCCATACCTGTCTTCTTGGCAATTTCTCCTGCTTTAGCCAGAAACTCAGGGGACCGGTCAATGCCTGTGACATGACCGGCAGGTCCTACGGCTTCTGCCAGCAATAACGCCTGATACCCGATCCCGCATCCGGCATCCAGACCCCTGCTCCCCTGAGGAAGTCTGAGTGTATGGATAACTAAGCGGTATGTGGGTTCACCCAAGGGATTGGTCACTACTAATTTCCGCATGTAGCTATCTGTGTTAGTCATTCTCTACTCTTTCAACTTTTATTTGACCACCTCAGAGACTATTTTTTAATTTTGATTCTATGATATATATTTATCAAAACTTTTTGGATAAACTATTTACTGGGTGTTCCCTTACCAGCCTCACTTTTACGCCTCTGTGCAATACCCACTTCTGTTGTCTTTTTCGATATGATTTCATATAGAATCGCGAGTTTACCCTCTTTCTTCCTCAGTATCCTACCCAATCGCTGCTTATATTCTCTCTTACTGCCGCTACCACTCAATATAACACCAACAGAAGCTTCTGGTACATCAATGCCCTCTTCCAGAACCTTAGAGGTTACAATCGCCTTGTATTTCCCCGCCCGGAACTTATCCATAATTTCCGCGCGTTCATCCTTCTGCGTGGTATGCGTAATCGCAGGTATGAGGAACTCCCGGGAGATAGCATAAACCAGCGAATTATGCTCGGTAAATATTATCATTCGTTCACCGAAATGGTTATCCAGGATATCGGAAAGCGCATGTAACTTTGAGTTCGAGTTCAAAGCTATCTGTCTCGCTCTGTTTCGTGCCAGCAAAGCTGCTCTTGCACTTGCGTCGCGACCACTTCTCATAACAAGCAGCCGGAAATTTTTTGGCGATTTCAAGATTATGTTCCTGCTCTTCAGGAAATCAGAGAATATGTCATGGTATTTTTCGTATTCCGACCGTTCAGCCACCGTTAAATCAGTAACGATCCGCTTCGTTTTATATTCAGCTAAATGCTTGCCTTTTAGTTTTTCCAGCCCAATTTCATATACCTTCCCGCCTATCAATCTTTCGAGCTCTTTATGCCGCCCATCCTCTCGTTCGTAGGTCGCGGTCAATCCCAGCCGGTAAGGCGCGACAAACAGCTCCGCTATGCTCGCATATCCTGGCGATGGCAGATGGTGAACCTCATCGAAGAGCAAGAATAGGAACTTGTTTCCCAGCTCCTCCGCCCTCAAATACGCGGTATCGTAAGTTGATACTGTTATAGGCGCCAAGATATGCTTTTCGCCGCTGTATGTGCCAATTTCAATGCCAAATTTCTGTTCCAATTCGTTTTTCCACTGTTTTAGCAGTTCCAATGTCGGTACGATAACCAGTGCTGGAACATTCAGCATGCTAATTGCTTTTATGCCTATTATTGTCTTGCCAGCGCCAGTGGGTAAGACCAAAGCCCCGCTTTTTGTTTGTAGCCATTTAGCTATTGCATCCTCCTGATAGTCACGCAAGGCCAAATTACATGCTAAATCCGGCATTGGCATTAAGTCCAGAACGTTATCCACGTAATCGAGCCCGGATAGATTCAGATATTCTAGCACGTCCTTATAGAACAGGGACGAGCATCGATAGCAGCCCACACGAGTATCCCAAACGGTATGCGGCAGCTTGAAATTGCTATTTATTACTATCGTACCGTGCTCATAGCTTAATGTTATGATGTCCCTTTTTATTACCCCATGATCATTCTTTTTCGTGTGCATGTATGTGGTGAATGTTTAAAAGCAACACCGATATATAATACAATGGGTGATACAAAAATGCCAGAAGACAACGTGATATATATCGGAACTAAGCCTATGATGAGTTATGTCATGGCGGTAGTGACGCAGATCAATAGCGGCTCTGACGAGGTAGTGATAAAGGCGCGGGGCCGAGCAATTGCAAGGGCCGTGGATACCGCAGAGGTAACGAGGGCTAAGTTCGTGCCGGGAATGGAAGTGAAGGACATAAAGATAGGGACTGAGCAGATATCAGGAGACGAAGGATATAAGGCGAACGTCTCGTCAATTGAGATAACATTGGTAACGAAGGCATGAACTAGATTCCACCGGAGTATTACTCTCTTCGGTTAGCGAAAGCGTTCGATAAAAAAAATGAAGCCGCTTAATGCGGCTTCTTCCCGTTTTGATTATGCGTGCGATAAGCACGGTCTATTCTTCCCTGTATCCCAACGCATACACCTGATCATGTGATCCGAGCAGTACATCGGCAATTTCATCGCCATTGAGGTCACTTGCAGACAATGCAAAGAGATCCCTTCCTGTTACAGACTCTTCCCAGAGATGTTCGCCATTATGCCCCCGCTTCGCTATTACTGTCGCTGTTTTATCTCTCGTAGTCTCATTGTATCCCCCTATCTGCACTAACACATCCGCCTTATCGTCCCCGTTAAGGTCACGCACAGAAAAGGCATTGGTCCAATTCGTCCCCAGCGTGCGGTTCATCCCATAACTGCGTTACATTACCGGTAAATCGGAAATACGTATGATCTTTCGCGGGCTCGGACATAAATAAATCAACAGTAGTAATCTCGTAGGTCACGTTTTCTGCCGGCGATATGATCGCTACCACCGATGGGTTGTTGCCAACACCGTTTCTTCCTTTCGAGTAATACTCAATGTACTGGTTTAGCGATTCATATTCGGGATTTCCCTTTTGCATGGTCTATGAAAACTTAAAAATCCACCACTTTTTGTACATACTCATCCGGCTCTTTTGTTACAAGTCTCGTGCCATCACCACATTCCAAAGCGTGATAAACAACCTCTAACGAATTATCCGCTGGATAAACCACAAGAACCTGAGGTGTACCAGATGGCGGTTTATTATAATGTCCAGTGTAATAGGAACCCGGTATTTCACGTTCGATGTCACCTGTTGTCCAATTCATCCCCGTATGTCGACCTAATGAGTCCCGTACGCTAATACCCCATATGGATTCGGGTTCAGCAACGGAATCAGCCAATGACAAAGTGAAAGTAGACCGATTTAGAGTGGGTGTTGTTTCCGCTGAGATGTTTGAAATCACACCATCGGTGATGTTGATCACTCGGTACCCATGTTTATATCCATGCTCATCTTTTGTAGCACTTCTTGTTTGAATAAACATATATGATTCCGTAATCGCTGGCACATCCACAGGAGGGGCGTGGACCGCCACATAATCCTTGTGTGTATGTCCTGTAAGAAGCAAATAGGCATGATTATTGAGACAATAATCTATAAAATCACATCTATTCTTTGCTATACAAGCATCGTTTCCGCCATAGTCTGAGCAATTATTAGGAACCTTAACCTTATAATCATACAAATTCTCGTCGTCCTTATCGTTGATAACCGGATGATGCATA
>QBUN01000365.1 GCA_013180565.1 Candidatus Methanophaga sp. GoMg3.2
TCAAATCTATCCTAGGATTGAAGAAGAAGTTATTGAATTTTCTATACAAAAAGCTCGTACAGAGTCATTAGTGGGTATATCTTGAAGTTGGCTGCGATTAATGCAGACGCTATTTCTTGCATAATAAACGTCTTTGAACTCGGAACTATCCCATAAGAGCCTATTTTTTAATTGTAACTTCTAATATGTCCCCGATAAACGTCCCTATTATGAATATCACCACAAGGATTATTACTGTTATGAACATCCCGATTGCAGTCGCTGCTGAGTATGCGAATCCACCAATAAAAAGCCCGATAAACCCAAAGATTATCCCAAGAATAATACCATACAGGATTCCCTTTTTGAAAAGTTCCCATCGCTTTTCCTTTCCGGGTTTCACGTATCCGTATATCAGTCCAATAATAAACGCAAGTATCTCAAATATCATTTTTTTACCTTCTAAAATTATAAAAGTGAAGGGGTATCTAAATTTTTCTATTTTATAGCGATAAAAAATAAGCTGCGTAGATAGAAGAGTATGCGAATTTGCGGATGTTCATATTATGTGTTATATGACTATTTTATATGCGTTTTGAGGCTCACTTACACTTCACTTTAAGTTTAGATACTTTCCGACCATTAGAATAACTAATGAGAATAAGGAAAACAAAAAATATTACTAATACGTACGTTATTTCGGGACCCAATCGATCATCTTTAAAACTAAAATAGAGAGCTAATGCACTAAAAAAACCGTATGTGAGGACCATCATAGCAATTAAGGTACAATAAACATGAGAAGTCTTCGATTCTAACCATTTTTTACTTAATCTACCATATTTACTTTCCAAGCAAAGTATTCTATCATCTTTTAGTAGTTCCCCAACTTTTCCTTTTATTTCAATACAACGCTCTTCGTTAATAAATATGAATTGAAAAAAGTGGTTCTCCATAAGATTGTGTGGGTAAGTTTAATTACGCCACTTATTATATGAGCATATGGATGACAAAAAGCTTATGCAGATTACGCTGGGGGTACCATCCCCCTGGTTCGTGAAAAGCGTTGAACTGAACACATCAGAAGAAAGGATAGATGTCTATTTCGATTTCATTAAAGGTAGTGAGTTCGCTTGTCCGATTTGCAATAAATCATGTAAAATACACGACACAAAAGATAGGAGTTGGAGACATCTGCCTCTATTCCATTATGAATCTTATATCCACGCTAGAGTTCCAAGGACGAAATGCGAAGAGCATGGCACAAAAACCGTAGTCATTCCCTGGTCAAGATCGGATACTGGATTCACAGCGTTTTTCGAGGAGGATGTTGTTGCCCTCGGTAAAGAAATGTCCGTTGCGTCAGTAGCAAGGAGAGTCAAGATTCATGAAGAATCCGCATGGCGAATTCTTGCCTATCACGTCAACGACGCAATAGCGCGTGTTGATTTATCTCAGCTCGATACGATTGGTATAGACGAAATATCTGTTAAAAAAGGGCATAAGTATATTACTCTGTTTTACGACATTAAAAATGCGAAAGTGATTTATATAGCGATGGGGAAGGGCAAAAATACGATTAAAACGTTTAAAGATACAATTTCTAAGAAGATTAACCCCGAACAGATTAAATATGTCGCTATGGACATGTCTCCTGCATTTATAAGTGGTGCAAGCGAGTATTTTCCAACTGCAAAAATAGTTTTTGACAAATTTCACGTGATTCAGATGATGAATAATACCATCGACGATGTAAGACGTAACGAATACAAAACGAATAAAACACTCGCTAAAACTAGGTTTATCTGGCTGAAGAACCCTGAAAATTTGTCGGATAAAGAGAAAAAGAAGCTGCATTCTATGAAAGATCTTGATATTAAAACTGCTAAGGCGTACCAATTCAAACTGGCTCTTCAGAGGTTATGGCGGGTAAAAGACCTTCTAGCAGCACAAAATTATTTGAATAACTGGTATTATTGGGCTGCACACAGTAAGATTGAAGAAATCGTCAAACTTGCGGAGACCGTGCATAAACATTCTTATGGGATTCTGGAAGCAATCAGGACAGGACTCGACAATAGTGTTGCTGAAGGATTGAACAACAAAGTCAAGACAGTCGTCAAAAGATCCTACGGATTTAAGACTGCAAAATATAGAAATACGATGATTTATCTGGTGACAGGCAAATTGGAGTTGTCTCCGAGTTTACCCACATCAGGTTGAAGAGAACCAAAAAAGTAAAGTAAAAAATTAAAGAGTACAAACATAACAACAGGTATAACCAAAAAGAGAAGAGACTCTTCAGAATATATGGCATATGCTATCAGCAAAAAAGTACCTGCTAAAAACACCTGGATACCTCTATTTATGTTATCAACACATCTTAGCAATTCTTCTCTTCTGAGCTGGTAAGCCGCCAGCAGCCCCTTAATTCTTAAGTCTAAAAGTGGCTCTTTAACTTCATTAAATTTTTCTTCCGTAGACATATCAATAGTTTATGAACAAAGGTGTTAAATAAAAATGATTATAGCCAGGAATAAGCATAAGTCCCTAACTTCAAAGGTGTAAAAACCTATGAACAATAATATCATAAAATCGCTTTATTATCCCTTTAAAAGTTCCAAATATCCTCGGATAGTCTGCTTTACACACATAAAGGTTAAACGCCGAAGGCGGAATATACATAAGCTCAGCATAGCCTTCCTTCACTAATTTCTCATTCAGATTGGTATCATTAACATAAACAACCGCCAATAGCCGATAATACGAGTCATACTGCTTCTCATCATCCATATCGAGCTTAACCGCTTCACCCCAGCAAGTTCTGTTTACGAACTCCTTCGCTTCTTCATATCCTTCTTCGCCTATCTCAGGCGCATCAATCCCCACTAATCTAACCCTTTGTATCCCGTAAATGTTGAAATGGACATCAACCGTATCGCCATCCACTACGTTCTTGACGTATCCGCTCCATAGCTCACCCTTCTCTAATTCCGTAACGCCAAATGTCCACTCTGAGTTATTACGCATCCAATATCTGTTATCGTTCTCATTATCGCTTACAACAGGGGTTCTATCTACTTCTTCACCTTTTGAATCGCTTAGGATTATCGCTTCTTCGCTATTGTCAAGCCACCTATAATGAGGGGTGTATGTACAATAGGCTCCGAGGTAAAGGGTAGTGCCTTCGGCTATTCAGTCAATTGCTGTTGAGCCGTGGGTAGGCTCAAAAGTCCAGTTCCCTATGTCTACGCTTTCATTTGATGGGTTGTGAAAGGTGACCCATTCGTTACCTTCATCGCTTCCCGCGGGTTTTTGGTCGAAGGCATATATTTCTACATCTGAAGAAGCGGATAAGATGTTTAGGGTTGGTACCCCTGTGAATAGAAGCACCAAGGTAATTCCCGTTAATACCGCCAGCTTTTTGTTCCTGCTATCTCCTTTTATTTGATATGCCTGTAACTTTACGGATGAAAGCGAAGGATGATGAGAATGATAAAGTGAAGAAAAAAATAATATATATTAAATATTAAAAAAGTCTATTAGTTACTTCAGGCTACTATGGAAGAAAGCGAAAGGCTAAAAGAGATAATAAAGGAAAGGACTTTGATTGTAAAAGAAGATGAGGTGATTACCTTAGCGTCTGGGTTGAAAAGCAATTACTTTTTTGATATGAAAACAGTTTTGTTAAGTACGGAAGGCGCAAATTTGATAACCAAAGAAATTTTAAAAATGCTACAGGGGGTTCAATTTGATTATATCGGAGGTATGGAGTCTGGTGCTATTCCGATTGTCGCTTTAATTTCTGCAAATAGTGCGGTTTTGGGAAGAAATAAAGACGGGTTTTTTGTGAGAAAAAAGCAAAAGAGCCATGGCGAAAGAAAAAGCGGCATCAGTAATAAAATTGATGGCAATCTTAAGAGCAATAGTAATGTGGTAATAGTTGATGATGTCACAACCACTGGAGGATCGATTATGGATGCTATAAAAGAAGTAGAGCAATTCGGGTGTAAAATTGTTAAAGTAATCACAATAGTAGATAGAAGTCAAGGTGCAAAAGAAAAGCTTGCAGAACAGGGAATTGAACTCGATGCGTTGTTCACTGCGGATAACTTTGGATTATGAGCGGGCAAACGACCTTGGTGGAGTTAATCGGTAAAATAATTCCCTTTCTTAGAAAAGAGAAATATGATTACAAAGTAGCAGAAGAGATTTGTAAGTTGTGCCTACCTTATCTGTCTATTAAGGAAACAACTCTTTTTTCCTATGTCGTCTTATCTATCTTTGACGAATTGAGAATTTACATAGAAGACGTTGTGGATGAATTAGGAAAAATGTTCGGAATAGCTGCTCAAAACGGAGAAGAGGAGAGAATTTCTAATTATCTTCAAGAAGATTTTATAACCCATTTGCAAACTTTAAAGGAACAACCTCAAGATTCAAAGGAATTGCACAGGATTCTTAGTGATATGATACATAAGTGGCTTACATTTGAGAAAGAAGATTTTAGTAGGTATAAGTGAAAGTTATGGTGGAGACTTATCTATAATACTCATCTGAAGAGAAAAGAATATGAAATAACCTTTGAGAAGGACTTTGAGGATATTACGTTTATAAATATCTTGGACTAATACCAGCTATGTGAATTTATGGTAGTGGAATAGAAAAACGAGCTAAAGTTTACGTTTTCGTAAGCATAACAAATGATATGCCACGTAACAGCAATGATGAGTGTTACCAAAAAACAGAAAAAGGCGAAAAGCGATGGATGTGAAAAACGGAGAGATAGGAAGAGGATGTGAGAAAAGCTTCTCTATTTTTTACTAGTAAATCCGTGATAATATCCCCAGCGGAGCATATAATATCAAAACTCATCCAACCTTTTGTTCCGCTTTCTGCCTTTGTGCTCAGAACACAGACCCGGATCTATTATATGTATCACGGTGAAGCCATGCAGTTTGAGCGCATCTGCAATAAATCGGCGATGACAACTGGAGAATAAACGTTCCGCACACATGATCGCTACTCGTTTCGATCTTGCAAGTGTTTCAACGTAGTCTAACCCCATTCCAAATTCGCCGGTCTTCATATACTTTGTATATCCCCCTTCCCGGTAGCCGCCGAGTTCTGTAACGTGATGATATTCTATACCGCAGTGATTCAAGCTCGCTTTTAGATTCTCCTGCTTGAAATGCTTGTGCCTTGACGTAGGGAATCGTCTCACATCTACTACTGCCTCTATCCGGTATGCCGCGAGCAAGTTTAAGAATTCCTCTATGCTCCTGTTACTCGTCCCAATAGTCAATATTTCCAATTCAGACATTTTCGAGTAAATGCGAAAATTCCTGATATTCTTCATGGCCTAGTCGAAATCCATTTCTAATCATCAAATCCACTTTATTTTTTGCTTCCTCTTTTTTCAACTCACTCTTTCTTACCATCAGGAATATTAGAAATAAGGTACCACGAACTTCTATTCTTAAAACACTTCCTACTTCTCTGGCTATGCTTTCATCCAAAACCGCGACGCCTCCTTTATTTTTCGCTAAGGTAAGCACTTCCAGTTCGCCTTCATGCAGCTCTTTCTCCAGACTTTTTAACATCTCCTTGAAACCATTCTCTGCTACTTGTACAACCTTAATAACCCCTTTATTTACCAAATCCTCAGAAATTAATGCATCGGCATATCCCTGGTTTTTTCCTTCTGTTACAACTTGCTTATAAACTTGTGTAGGTATAATTTTCTCCCCCTCTAACTGCTTAAAAATCCAATTTAACCCTACTTTGTTTAGGTATATCAAAGGAGAAGAACCGAAGATCCATATCATCTATTTCATTGCCGCCTCGAAGTCACCCCTTATATCGTCAATGCTTATGTGCAGAGAGATACCTTTTTCCCTTATCAAATCCATCATCTCTCTGACAGATATACCAGCTATTTCCGCAGCTTTCGCCAGAGATACTTTTTTATCGCTGAACAACCCCAGTGCACGTTTTTTTAATTCCTCATTTATTCCAGTGTCCAAAATTCTTCGTATCAAAGCGGATCTCTCAGCTTTATCTATTCCGATTAGCCTTTCGAGCTTCCTCTCTATCTCAGTCGTGGGTCTAATAGATATAACTTTTTGCATGTTTACTTATTCAGTTTATGTATACATAAAGATGTTGCCATAAGTCAAATTATTATCATAGGTGCGAAAGAAGCGTTTGAGAAGGCGCATGAAATAGACTCATCAACAGATTATGAGTCCACGGGATATTAAGCAGTTATCAAGTATGCTTCTTCTTCCGCTTCACACGATCAAAAACGCCCCGCTGTTCCATTATCTCCCTTGTCTCACCGGTTATAACTAGCTCGGCATCCTTTAGATCTATCGTGTTTTTACAACCAGTTAAGAACATTGCGACCTTTAATTCCTCGCTAAATTCCGTTATTTTCGCTATTACCTTGTCTACGCTACGTTTTATGCTGTCGCTTTCCATTGCGGGTTTCAGAAACGGCAAAGCAGCACTACACATATTGGAACCTAAAGCAATGCCCTTTGCAATATCAAGCCCATTTCTTATTCCTCCAGTGGCGATTATCGGGATAGTAAAAGGAAGCGCACGGCACTCTACAATGCTTTCCACCGTGGAGATGCCCCAATTCCAACCGAAGAGATTGCCTAAATGTGCTCCTAACTCATCCCCTTCTGCATTCGCACGGTATATCTCAGCAGCCGCTAAACTCGTTCCGCCTAAGCCGCCCACATCTATCGCAGATACGCCTGACCCGTGTAACATCTTCGCCATAGTATAACTAATCCCGGCACCCGTCTCCTTTACAATCACGGGCTTCTTTATCGCCTCGCATACCTCGGTTATCGCAGCTAAACACCCGCTTGCATCTACGTTACCCTCGGGCTGAATAGCTTCCTGTAAAAAGTTGAGGTGTATTGCAATAGCATCTGCACCTATCATCTCTATAACTCGCTCAACACCTTCTACTCCATATTCCTTCAATTGTGGGGCGCCTAAGTTCGCATAGATGAACAAATCGGGTGCAACGTCACGAACAACACGAAAAGAATCCTCCAGTTCGGTACCTTCCAACGCCGCTCGCTGAGAGCCAACACCCATACCAATGCCAAGTGTTTCCGCAGCTTCTGCGAGGACTATATTTACCTTTCTCGTATCCGGATGCCCGCCGGTCATCGAAGCAATCATTATCGGATATTGAAACGAAAAACCTAAAAACTCAGTCTTTAAATCTATCGCCTCTTTATCTAGCTCGGGTAATGCAACATGAACAAGCTTAACGTCCGCAAAACAATTTACTCCGGCTTCCACTTCCTTTTCCGTACATATCTGGAGTTGTTCTATCTTCCTTCTCGATGTTTGGTTCATTTCTACCCTTCCAATAACAATGCCAATAAGTATTATTTGTATGCACTAATAGGTAATATATTATCTAATGAATCTAACCGAATTATCCGAGGGCACAGCAAAAGTTTTTATAGATACTTTCGGCTGCACCGCAAATACCGGTGACACAATGCAAATGCGAGCGATACTAAGAAATGCCGGTCATGAGATAGTAGAAGAAAGTGAAGCGGATATTGTTATAGTGAATACCTGCACAGTAACGAAAAGAACAGAGTTAAATGTGATAAAGAGACTGAATGAGTTAAAAGAGCGTGGTAAAGCGGTAGTTGTGGCTGGTTGCATGGCGGCGGCACAGCCAGAACTGGTAAAAAGCATTTTAGGTGATGATGTAGCAATGGTGACGCCCCGAGATATACAAGCTAGTGAAAAGCAACGGCTTGAGTTCGATGGTGTTATTGCGGTGATTACAATAGCACAGGGTTGCATAGGTAAATGCACTTATTGTATTGTGAAACAAGCGAGGGGCAAGCTGAAAAGCTACAAGCCGGAAAAGATATGCGAGGCGGTTAAGAGTGCAGTGGAAAGCGGTGCGAACGAGATAAGGATAACATCGCAGGATTCTAGTGCATACGGTTGGGGCAGCACCGATATAAAACTACCGGCGTTGTTAGAACAGATAACATCAGTGGAAGGCGATTTTAGGATAAGAGTGGGTATGATGAATCCATTCACGCTGATGCCTATCCTGGACGAACTCCTTGAGGCGTTCAATACCGAAAAAATCTTCAAATTCTTTCACGTGCCTGTGCAATCGGGCTCTGATCAGGTACTGAGAGAGATGAGAAGGAATTACAAAGTCAATGATTTCGTTGAGATTGTAACAAACATAAGGGCGCGATTCAGACAGAGCACAATATCCACAGATTTCATCATTGGTTTTCCAACCGAGACGGAAGAGGATTTCTTCGCATCACTAAATTTAATGGAGGAAATAAAGCCTGAAAAAGTGAACATAACGCGGTTCTCACCAAGGCCCGGGACAGAAGCATCAAAGTTAACGGACTTGTTGGAACGGGAGAAGAAGCGAAGGTCGAGAATATTCTCTACCGTTTATCACAATATTGTGTTCGCGAAGAACAAGGAATTAGAAGGGGCAGAACTACCTGTTTTAGTAACGGAGAGGGGGAAAAAGGGAGGCGTAATAGCTCGTGACTCGGCGTATAGGGCGATAGTACTAAAAGATGATTTGCCGCTCGGAGCCCGTTATAACGTAAGGGTAAAGGAGGCGAAGAGCACTTATTTAGTGGCGGATATTTTACAACATTCGTTCAGAACTTCACCATCTGTGCATGCGGCACACCATCCACGAAGATCACATTAGCATCTTCGATAAAATTATTGTCTACTGCGCATTTAATTGCCCTTTTACCTACCAGATTCGCTATTGTTGCGTGCTTCAAAGAAGCTATCACATCTCTTTCAGTCGCTTCGTCACCTTTATAAAAACCTTCCGTGATTTTTAGTTTCAGATCGCCATCAACAAAACTTTTACCTATTAATTCCGTATCGCAGACTGCCACCATTAGCCCGGAGTCAAGATTATGTTCCTTAATATACATCTCTCTTTGCTTGGTCACGCATAACAAAATAAAAGATAAATATGTTATTATAAAAATATTAATCTAATAGTATAGATAATAGCCAAATAGTGAGCAGCTAAATGTACTCTCATATCTTGTATACGGTATTTGGTTATAGCAAATTAAGAAAGGGCTCGTAGCTTAGCCTGGTTGGAGCGCTCGGCTGATAACCGAGAGGTCTGGAGTTCAAATCTCCGCGGGCCCATAAATAAATGAAACTTTCTTAAGAAGAAAGTTATATCAAAGAATGGATTAAAAATAAAAGCGGGGAAGAAAAATGGGAATTGAGACAAGAGTAATTTTAATCTCGCCTGATTCTGAGATAACACCGGAACAATTGAAGAGTAGGCTTTTGGCTTTGATTAGCGAAGATAAAAGCATGGCCGGCTCAGACGTCAGGGTAAAAGAGACATGTTTTGGCGCTTTAATAGAAGGGGAAGGGCAGGCACTAAGAGAGATTGCGGAAGAGGTAAGGAAAATAGATAAAAACGGCATCTTTTCTAAACCTCGAGGGTTTCCAATCGGCGATTCAAGGATATGTAGAGCGACGAGAAAAGGTGGACCCAGACCGGGCTTTCACCAGTTAGAACTTGAATCCCAACTGCTACCTAAGGTAAGAAAGGCATTGGATAAGATATAAAAAAAGAAAGCAAGCAAATAGAATCAATAAAAATGGGGATAAGATAACATGATGAATTTGGGCGAAGCATTGATTGGGGATGGAGAAGAAATTGCGCATATTGATTTGATGATCGGAGACAAATCCGGACCGGTAGGTATGGCATTCGCAAACGCCTTGAGTCAAATGTCTGCTGGGCACACACCGCTATTTGCAGTGATAAGGCCGAATTTACCGGTTAAGCCATCTACGGTAGTCGTGCCGAAGGTTACGGTGCGAAACATGAAAGAGGCGGAGAAGATATTTGGCCCTGCGCAGAGTGCAATAGCAAAAGCGGTTGCGGATTCGGTGGAGGAGGGCGTGATACCGGAGGATAAGACAGAGGAACTCGTGGTGATTGTAAGTGTGTTCATGCATCCTCATGCGGATGATTATAATAAGATATATCGTTACAATTATGGCGCTACAAAGTTGGCGTTAAAACGGGCTATGGATGGGTTCCCGGATATAAAGAAAGTGCTATATGAGAAGGACCGGTCGCGGCATCCTTCTTTGGGTATGAAAGTGACAAAGTTATGGGACCCACCTTACCTTCAGGTCGCTCTGGACATCCCGAACTGGGGGCATATGGAGCGTGTGGTGAAGGATCTGCCGAGTAATGACCATCTTATCATAGAGGCGGGTACGCCATTGATAAAGCGATACGGAGTGGACATAGTGGCGAAGATAAAAGAGATAAAGCCCGATACATTTGTGATTGCAGATTTGAAAACGCTCGATACCGGTAACTTAGAGGTACGGATGGTTTCGGATGCGGGTGCAGATGCCGTGGTGATCTCGGGGTTAGCGCCACTTCGGACGATGGAGAAGGCGATAGAGGAGGCAAGGAAGACCGGTATTTACTCGTCCTTAGATATGTTAAATGTTAAAAAACCGCTAGCGGTGCTTAAAGAATTAAGTGTAGGTGGGATGATGCCGGACGTGGTCGAGTTGCATCGTGCAATAGATGTAGAACAGGAAGAGCGGCATGCCTGGGGTGATATGGCGGAGATAAAGCGAATAGGAGGTAAGATGCTGGTGGCGGTTGCAGGTGGCATAAAGGAAGATACTGCACCGGAAGCGATAAATGGTGGTGCGGACATAATAATTGTAGGGAGAGGGATAACAAATTCGAAGGATGTAGAGGGCGTAAGCAGAAGGTTCCTGCGGTTGTTAAAGGAGGAGATAGATCAATACCGTGTAATGACGGACTTCTAAATTAAATGTAGTGCCCATAGACCTGCTGCAGAGCAGACATGCGTGCATACATGCAGCAGGAGTGGGACTATTGTTTGCAATTTGCATTTTGCAATTAATAGCTCGAAATCCACAAGATTTTGGGCTAAAATCAAATTAAGAGGGCATAAAACAATATAACAAATCGCTTATCTAACGTTAGCTACGAAAAACGCGAAATAAATATATTTATATACTCCCAAATTTAGGTCAATAAGTGCGAAGTAGTATGCCGCTAAAAATGGTAACAAACATAAAGGAGAAGAGCCAAATATGGCCGATTACGCTCTAGTCTTAACGTTCAGCGTTGGTGCGATTATCGCTATCATTGTAATTTGCAATCCGATTTCAACCTCTGC
>QBUN01000364.1 GCA_013180565.1 Candidatus Methanophaga sp. GoMg3.2
AAAATACCATCCTGACCTCAACAAGGAGAACCACAAGGAATCCGAGGAGAAGTTTAAAGAGGTATCCGAGGCTTATGAGGTGCTATCGGATTCACAGAAGAGAGCAAATTATGATAAATTTGGGAGTGCAGGCGTTGATTTTGGTCGTGGTGGATTTGAGTGGTCTAATTTCACACGGTTTAGCGATGTAGAGGATATATTTGGAGGCCTATTCAAGGACCTTTTTGGCGGTAATTTCGGTAGAGCTCAAGGCGGCAGCTCCATGTTCGATGACCTCTTCGGCAGGGGACATACTAGGGCAGATGCAGGATACCGACCAGAGAGAGGAAGCGACATCAGGTATGACCTTGAGATAGACCTTGAAGATGCTGCGATGGGGATGGAAGAAGAGATAAGCATTGCTAGACTGGATTTATGTCCCAATTGTAGCGGAACGGGCGCGAGTGCAGGCGGATTGGAAACCTGTGCCACCTGCGGAGGAGCGGGACAGGTAAAGAGAGTGCAAAGACAGGGCTTTGCACAATTCATTTCTATCGGTTCCTGCCCTCGATGCCGAGGAACGGGAAAAGCGATAAAAGATCCATGTGAGAATTGTAACGGAAACGGTAAAATCAAAGTGAATAAGAAGATATTAGTGAAGATGCCTGCGGGCGTAGATACCGAAAGCAGATTAAGGATTGCAGGAGAAGGGAACGCAGGCGAGAGAGGAGGTCCACCGGGCGATTTGTATGTGATGATACACGTAAAGGAGCATGAATTCTTCAAAAGAGGGGGCAACAACCTGTTTTGTGATGCTCCGGTTCACTTCGCGCAGGCGGTGTTTGGCGATGAGATAGAGCTAATGACGATAGAGGGCGGCACGGTAAGACTAAAAATGCCTGCTGGCACGCAATCGGGCACGGTCTTCCGGCTGAAGAACAAAGGTATGCCCGATTTAAGGGGCTATGGGAAAGGAAACATGCTAGCGAAAGTGCAGATTATAACACCATCAAAACTGAGTAAAAGGCAAAAGGAACTGTTACGTGAATTTGACGAGGGAGAAGGAGCAGGGAATAAGCAAAAGAAAAGTGCCTTTTGGAAAAACAAAAAAACAAAGTAAGTAAGTAAGTAAGTAAGTAGATAAAAAAGACAAAGGTGCAAAGGATGAAGCAAGAGATACGAACGCCCATACTCTCGGTACTTGGACATATAGATCATGGTAAGACCTCACTACTTGATTCGATACGGGGCACAGCAATCACCGCAAAGGAAGCAGGTCGTGTGACGCAGCATATAGGGGCGACAGAAATCCCTATTGATACGATAAAAAAGATTTGTAAACCACTAAAAAGGGATTGGACAGGAATAGAAATACCTGGTTTGCTTTTCATTGACACTCCAGGGCATCATGCCTTCGCATCATTAAGGAAACGCGGAAGTGCTTTAGCTGACGTCGCGGTCCTTGTAGTGGATGTGATGGAGGGTTTTCAACCGCAGACAAACGAATCGTTAAACATTTTAAGGTTATTAAAAACGCCTTTTGTTGTCGCATTGAACAAAATAGACCGGGTAAGTGGCTGGAATTCGACGAAGAAACCTTTCATTATCAATTATAAAGATCAGCCGGATTATGCGCGGAATGAACTGGACGCGCGGATATATGATATGGTAGGAGATCTTTACGATAAAGGCTTCTCGGCTGACAAGTATGAGCAGATAAGAGATTTCGCAAAGACTGTGGGTATTGTGCCGCTGAGTGCACAGACCGGAGAAGGGATTGCTGATTTGCTCCTTGTGCTCATAGGATTATCGCAGAAGTTCTTTGAGATGACTCTGCGTCTACATTTAGAAAAAGCGGGTGTTGGCACGATATTAGAGAAGAAGGAGGAGAGAGGGCTCGGAACTACGATTGATGTGATATTATATGATGGTAAGATCAGCGTGGGCGATACAATCGTGGGTGGTGGCACTGATGAGGAGCCAATAGTTACAAAGGTGAAGGCATTGCTGAAACCAAGGGCACTGCAAGAGATACGAGTAGAGCAACGGTTTGAGCGTGTAAAAACAGTAAATGCCGCTTCTGGTGTGAAGATAGTAGCACCGAATATAGAAAATGCGCTCCCGGGTGCACAGGTGCGAGTGGTTGGAGAAGGAGAGGTACTTGAGAACGTGGTGAAATTGGTTAAGAGCGAGATAGAGGAGATGAGGATGGAGACATCACCCGAAGGGCTAATAATAAAGGCAGATACCATGGGCTCACTGGAAGCGCTTGCTTCTGAGCTGCGAGATGAAGAGATAGAGGAGATAAAAAAGGCAGAGGTTGGGAATATATCTAAAAGGGATGTGATAGATGCGGGTACGGTTAAGAACCGTTATTCCGGTGTTATTTTGGGCTTTAATGTTGACCTCCTCCCGGATGCAAAAGAGATGGTTAGGGAGAATGGAATACCCGTATTTATAAGCGATGTCATTTACCGGTTGATAGGAGAGTATAAGGACTGGGTGAAGGGAGAGAAGGAGAAAGAGAAACGTGAGATTATCGAACGGCTGCCCACACCTGCTAAGATTAAGATCCTGCCTGGGTGTGTGTTCCGGCAAAGCAAGCCTGCTATTGTGGGTGTGGAAGTTCTTGGTGGGAAGATACAAACAGGTGTGGAACTGATAAAAGCGGATGGTACCAACATAGGCACGATAAATGAGATTCAGGATAAAGCAGAGAGCATAAAAAGTGCGGGACTGGGGATGCAAGTCGCTATTTCAATGAAGAAACCGACTGTGGGACGGCAAATAAATGAGAATGAGCTATTATATGTAGATATTAGCAAAGAAGAAGCGAAAGCACTATCTGGTTTGTTGTCCGCGGATGAAGAGGATGTGTTAGAGGAGTTGATGAAGCTAAAAAGCCGGCATTTGTAACCACAAGATTACACAACACTTTTTCTTTTTTTACAAAAAGAAAACCTGTGCTAAAAGAAAAACAAATAGGTTTTTTGAATCGCGAATCTGGCCTAATAAAAGATTAGTTGACCACAACACAATACCTAATCAGAGAGAAGTATACAAAATGGCTGCGGCATCTACCTATTTAAGACGCAGATTTACACGGATTTGATTTCTTCTGCGTTAATCTGTGTCGATAATGGATTTTAGTTTGTTCCAAAAAGTAAGTGTAGGGGCTCTAAATAGGGGCAACATTTAAAAATACGGGGAAGAATCAAGAAGATGCAAGATGCTAGTCAAACTTGTATCCTGCATCTGACATTATTACAAAACCCTCTTAAGTTTTACCACAAGTTCCTTCACCGCTTCTGCGTGATCCATTACCGTTTCTGGCGGTAACCAGTCCTCATAGAAGTTCTGATGTAAGGTACTTGCGAGACTGAATAACCGTACGAGTTCCGGCTCTTCAAGTTCCGTACCCAGTTTTGATACGAATTTATACAATTCGGCATGCGATTTTATTACAAACCCTCGCCGTGCTGCTATTGCTTTGACGATTTCAGCAGCAGCGCCCCAGAGCTTCTCAGATGCCTGAACAAAGTCCTCCTTCGCTATTAGCGCATATGCATCCTCCAGATATTTATCGTTCAATTTGAGATACTGTTCTGCTTTTTGCGCATATGCTTCACTGCTCATAGTCCTAACTTAGTCGTAATAATATAATAAGAACTAAAAGAATTATTAGAAGAGGATCATATAAAATAAAGGAGAAGAAAATGCAAGTAGTGATAAGCGACCCGAAGACCGGGAAGGCGTACAAGGTGGAAGGTAAGGATACGGAAGCTCATGCTTTATTCATTGGCAAACGAATAGACGACGTTGTAGATGCAGATATTATCGGCTTGGGCGGTTATGTATTGGAGATAACCGGCGGCTCAGATAAAGAAGGCATGCCGATGCGGAAAGATGTATCAGGAACCGCGAGAAGGCAGATTCTTATCACCTCTCCACCAGGCTACAGACCAACGGAGAATGGCAAAAGGAGACGGAAATCGGTCCGCGGTAACGAGATCTCAACTGAGATTTCGCAGATCAATGTGACGATAAAGGAGTATGGCTCGAAGCCGCTAGAGGGGATATTTGGGGCAAGTGAAGAGGGAGGATCGTGATATGAAATGCAAAATGGAAAGTGCAAAATACGTAAATAGTAAAGATGCAGGATACAAGATGCCGGTCAAAGGTGCATCATGTATCCGGCATCCTGTATCAGACATCGTTTTCTTGTTTTAACGCCATAAGACCAACTCCGCCGCTTTCTTTACCTCTACTCTATATTTTTCAAGTGTGTAGACCCCCACTTTATAATTTTCCTGGAAGGCTTGACTGAGCATAGACACAAGCGATGAAACTTCCCGTAAGCTTCTCAAGTCATTACCAACCACGACTTTAGCAGCACTTTCTTTTAACCCCCTGCCGGTCTCTCCTTGAATATCCAAAATGACATACTTCATATCTACGCCAGATCGTTTACTTATCTCTTCTTCTAATTCCTTTCTTCGCTTTTCCGTTCTTAATTCCTCTGCTACACTCAGGTCATTTATGCTTGTATATACCGCACGTTTGAATAATCGTCTCTCGTTTATCCGCATCATCATCTCCCCGGGATAACCTTTTGCATTCCTCAACGCAATATCTAGTTCGGAATCATCCATTTGTCGCAATGCCAATGCGTCAGATCGCGATTCTATGCGGTACTCAAGTGCTTTCAAGAGCATCAACTGCGCTATCCTAGCCGTGTGGTGCTTATAAACGGTAGGCGACATTAAGAATCGAGAGAAGAGTAAATATTCCGCTGGTAGTATCCCTTTTTCTGTTATGACAAGGCGGCCATTGAAGAACTCCAGTCCTTGTATGAGTCTTATATTGTCAACAACGCCGTATGCAACGCCAGTATAGTATGCATCGCGAACCAAATAATCCATTTTATCCACGTCTATTTCTCCGTTTAATATCCTCGAAAAATCGTGGTCGCCGTCATCGTCCGCCCCTACCCCTTTTATATAGCGCATTACCTTTCTCTTATCCACACAATGTTCATCTAAGACGTCAGCAATGTTTTTAGAGTGTTCTGCGTCTTGTTTGAAGATTATATGCTCAATATCATCATGACTTTTTCCCGTGATTTCTTTTAGCAGTGGTTCCGTCACGTGCGAGTAAGGACCATGGCCGATGTCATGAATCAAGGAAGCGACAAGAAGCTCTTTCTCTTCCGCTTTTGATACTTCCAGTGTGTCAAGCAAGACGTTCATCAGATGATAAGTTCCAAGAGAATGTTCAAACCTCGTGTGATTTGCTCCCGGATAAACCAAATAAGCGAAACCAAGCTGTTTTATCCGTCGCAACCTCTGCATCGCCGCGGTGTCGATTATCGCAATTGCAAGCGCATCTAGTTCTATATATCCGTGTATGGGATCTCTTATTACCGTTCGCATCAAATTAAAAGAGAAATGTTTGTTAAAGAAAAGAATTTCTATAGAAAATCGAGAGGGAAACTAAAAAAATATTTTCCCCCCTCCCGCCCTCTCTTTCTTTTGCTTTACGCTCTTTTTCGTATCCGTACTAAAAATACGACTGCGAAGATAGATGCAATAGCGAAAACAACTTCAAAACCGGGTGGTGTCGGCGTTGGAGTCTCAGCAACAGTTGGCGTTGGTGTTTCCGCAACAGTTGGCTCTGGTGTTTCAGCAACAGTCGGCTCTGGTGTCTCAGCAACAGTTGGCTCTGGTGTTTCTACCACAGTTGGCTTTGGCGATGGTGTTGACGGTACGATCGGACCCTTCAGCTCGATTGGGGTCCCATATACAACACGTCCATTGTCGGCAATAGTCCATTCACAGTAACTACCCATTACATCGCCGTGCTCATCGAAAGTGATTTCGCCAGAAGCACCCTGATAGTTTATGGAATAAAAACCTTCTCGAATAGTATCTAATGCCTCACCGATGTCCGAGACTTCTTTATCTCCAGGCGGATTTGCAACATCTCGTAAGCTGTCGCGGATAGCAGTTCCGGAAGAATCACCCGCTTTTTCTATCGCAAGTGCTACCACAGCCACAGCATCATAGCTGTTTGCGCAATAAGATATAGGTTTCTTCCCGAATTCGGCTATGTAGTTCTGCTCGAATGTATCGTATGCAGGACCCATCACTCTGGGATCTGGTGTTGTACCTTTTAATCCCGCTATGATATAGTTACCCGCCTCGTCCTTGCCCACCATATCTGCTAGTTCATCACTAATGAGTCCCTCAGAAAGTAGCCAAGCTATATTATCCATATAGCCTTTCTTGTATGCCGTCTTCAGTATAACACTGCCGGTCTCCGGATATGCACACAGCATAACGAAATCCGGATTCACGGCTGCTACTTTCTCTACTTCCGAATTAAATGTGGTTCTGTCGGGGTCGTATCTCACTGATTCCAATACCTTTCCGCCAAGAGTTTCGAATCTCTTTGTGAATGCCTTCTCGAAACCTATTCCGTAGGGGTTCCAGACTACCAGCGTGCTTGCCGTCTTATAGCCCTGTTGGATAGCAAGTCTTGCCATTGCTATTCCTTGCAATTCGTCAGAAGGGCATGTTCTAAAAAATAGATCGTTGTCTGGATAGGTTGTGAATTCCACGCCTGTAGCAGCAGGTGAAATCAGAAGAACGCCGTTGCTCGTAGTATAACCAATGATCGCCTTGCAGGTTTCGCTGCCCGCTGTTCCGATTATTATCGATACATTGTACAAATCAAGAAGCTTTTGCGCCTCCGCCAGGGCTACCACTTCCGATGTCTCCGTGTCCATGATTATAAGCTTAAGTCTTCCGCCAAGTACACCGCCGTTTTCGTTTACCTCTCCCACTGCCATTTTCATCGCATCTGTCTCAGGTTCTCCGTAAATACCCAGGTCCCCGGAAAACGGGTAAAGAACTCCTATGGTCACATCTTCAGCTCCCACGGCGCCTACAGATAGAACGGCTGCCAAAACCAAAGTCGCAATAACTAAACCCTCAGTTAATCCTTTTGTATTCATAATTTCCTCCTTTTAATTTAAAGGGAGATCATGTGCTTAAAAAGATTGTGGTTTCAGCGGTACTTCCGAAAGGCTATAAAGACGGTCCAATAAGTAACTAACAAACAATGGAGTGCATATATAAAAATCAATTGTTTTTTTCCAGCTATGAATATAAGCGAAAAGCTTTTATATGTTCATAAATAATAGGTTAAGTGAGCTTTGGATAAATTACAATGAAAAGGAGGTATATTATGAAAGGCGAAAGAAATGAAAGAAATCCAAGCAGCTCCCCAATGGAACTTCTCAAGGAGCAGGAAAGGCCCATAGCCCACCTATGGGTAGGTCGTTCATCTGAAAATAAGGATGCCGCAGAAATGCTTTTCGAGGCTAGTTTCCCCTTTGTCGCTATTCCAGCAAGTGGGATTGCCAAGCCTGAACTTCTGGTAGGTTCTAAAAGGTATAGAGGAGTAGAGGAAATCCAAGTTTTCTTGGAAAAAGGTAAACCCTGAGGTGTTATCACATGGATTATGTTATTGTCTGCGCACCAGCGGGTACAGGCTTAGGGGTAGCTGTCGCTAAATTTAAAAACGCTTTTGGGGTCAATAATGTAGCCCATAAGGATGTAGAAGCCATTCTTTGCGGGTCATTGGGAGCGAAAGAGGCACTTTCTTATCTAGGACTCTATAAACCATCTAATCGTAAAAAATGGCCCGAAATGGGGGACATAACATGGAGTCTACCCCGAGGCAAGGTAATATCCCTGTGGAGTGACGCTCTTCGCAACGCTCTAAATGAACTTCAAAATAGTAAAGGGGATCTTAAACTCCTATCATGCCACTTAACTCTTTATTGCGGCAGACGGAATGAATTTTATTCTCCTCTCAATGTTAATTTATTTGTGGAGAAAATAGGAATGACTATACCTAAGCCTTCTCATCTTCTTTTGCTCATCGATGACATTTATGATATGTATCTGCGGTTGACTGATAAAGACAAACTCTTTGACACCCAAGAGTGGATAGATAATTACCTTAAGCTCAGTTGGGATGAAGTTGAAGATAAAGAAGGGACTGAGAATTTTCCGCCTAATCTGCGCTCTTCCCTGATCTTTGAATGGAAATTGGGTGTATTAACCCTTCTTCTTTCCTGGAGGCACTCGGAGATTCTTATGGCGGAGTCTCTTGCTAGACAACTCGGTGCTAAGTTTTTACTATGGGGAGTAAAGCAACCTACTAAGATTGTGGCATCTTGGCTGGGAAAGTCAGATTCAACATTAGTGTACTTATCTCATCCAATTTCCCGCCCCCGGGGGCAAAAAATAGAGGGAGGGTCATGGCCACCAATAGTTCCCCAATTTAACGAACTTCAAGATAGATTGTTTAAGCACAATCTCCTGTGCGTTATGCCAACAGCCATTGACGAGTACAGGATAGCAAAAAGTAAAGAAGGAACCGTTCTCAAGAGAAGGTTACCTGTGTTAGAAGAACGTTGGCCCTCTCCCGCAGAAGATATAGATTTTCTTTTATATAGCGCCCCAAAAAACTCTGCCGATATGCATCACAAGGACCTTTTAACGAACAAGGACCCTTCTAGTAAGTCGGAGCTTGCTGATAGCCCGATTGTAGATATGCAGCTCCGAGCCCTTGAAAACCAAATAATGTTTCAAATAGCGTCCAGAGATCATCTTCTTGTATCCTCTACTAATGGCTTATTGGTATTTCGCCCTTTTTATCTCAAAAATGAAATCTCGCACGGTGTGACAGCCGAAATAGACCACTGGAACATACTGACACGCCGCTACTCCAAGGACCCAAATACCCGTGCAGAGAAGCGAGAAAAGGAAGATGAAATAGACTCCAATAGACGTGCAGCATTCATTCATTTTGATGATGACATTAGTTCTTTTCTGCAATTTGCTAAAAGTGACGAGGCAAGAAAGCGTGGTCTGGATCTGGATCAATCGATCGATAATACTATAGTCCAGCGTATAGGGGCTGAGTTTAGTCTTGCGGATGGTATCGCACATGACGCATACCAAACGATAAAATATGGAAAATCAACCTCTGGGCTTGATAAAGGCATTGTTCCTAATCTCTCCAAGATAAAAAGTGCCTTGCCTGAGATCAAAAAAGAAGCAAGGATAAGAACCCTGCGGGTACAGCTTACAGGAACACCGGTTTCAAGCTCTAATATGGTCGGAATATGGATTGTAAAGGATGAGAAAGAGCTTGGGATCTATTATGAAGAAATTGCAAATTTTTTAAAACCACCAGAAACACCATCGCCTTCCAAATGGGAAGAGAGGGCCATTGATTTATGGGATAAAACAGAAGATAATCAGTCCTGAGAACATTTTTTCCTTTTTAGCCATATTATTCACAACTCCAGCAACTCCTCTTCCTTCAGTCTGTCCACAATCTCCTTAACACAGTCTCTTAAATTCCGTCTGTTATCATAGTCATCCAAAAGAGCAGCTAAATTAGCTTTACCGTTCCTCTTCTCTTTAATTATAGCTATGAGGTTTCCCATTGCCCTTTCTATGTCATCCACAATGCTTACGGTCGCAAACCGGGAAGTTCTGGATAGCGGATTCAGATCAACAGTTATAACCTTCTTCCCCATCTTTATGAGCGCTTCACATCGGTCACCGTCTTCCAACGGTGCAAGAACCACATCAGCGCTGTAAATACCCTCGTGATCTACCTTTGCACGTGCATGATCTATTCCGGGTATTCTCGCATCGGTTTTATCGCCAAGCACGTTAGCAGCTCCTTGCTCCTCTAATCGCGCTTTTATTCGTCTTGCCCGCTCTTCAGTTCTATAAAATATATTCACCTCTAAAGGAGCGTTTATCAATTTGCTCAACTCAATTATCTCCTTTGTAACTAATGCAGCAACATTACCATTCACAGAAATCACCGGCTTCTGCGCAATAAGTAACAAAGCAGCAGCAGCTTCTGTCGCTTTCCGCGCCGAATTTGACGTTCTTTCACCGATTAAATAATCAAAAGCTTCGCCCCTACCATGAGCTATCAAGCCTTGTTTGCCAGTTATCCCAGCTTCTAAGCCAGCAACGAGTTTCTCACGCTTCTTTAATGATTCATAGCGTGGATGTGTTTTTGGAATCATCTGCAATACATCTGATTATCTTCTATGGACATCCATAGATTTAAATCAGTGAATTATAGTTGATTCCAAAGTTATAACCACAAGATTATACCGATTTTCACGAGAAAGCACCCTTCGGGTACAAATCAATTGTAGCTAGGGCTAAGCATTGGATGGTTCCAATCAGCTAATTTGCATCCAAAAACTTCCTTTTATCCCGGGGGTCCCTTCTCATAGCACATGAATGTCATTTTTCTTCCACAATTTGGACATTTTGGCGCTCATTTATTCGCTTTCGTGATTTCGACCCTCGCGGAGGTTATCTTTTTCCGCAAGGTGAAATGCCGCCCCGTAAAGTTGAGATTGTCTTCGAATATTTTAGGTGTCTGACCGTGAGAGGGGCATCGGTAGTGAGACAGAGGAGAACGATGAAAAGGCATGTTCCAGGTGTTAAGATGTCTGGATGCATTAGTTAGATGTATGGTTGGATGGTTATGATAATTAATGCGGAACGAACACAGAGTTATAGTTTATATACTATGAAAAAATCGTTCACTCTGATGTTGTCGAATTCTTTCCCACCATCAGAGCGTATCTCAAATGCCGTATCGGGATATAAACGGCATATTTCTTTATCGTGTTACGAAAAGTGCGCTCAGACATCCGGTATCTCTCCATCATTTCCTTTTTTGTGTATCTACCAATATGCCACACCTCCATGAATATCCTGCGGAGTTCCGCAAGTTTTTCCGACGGAATGTTATTCTGGATAAAGTCCCGATTATAGGGTAGATCCATCTCATTGCCTCCTATTTTCAGGATTTGTTGGAAACACATATTATATAAAACTTGCGGCAACAGGTCTGTGGACACAACAACTAAGATATAAAGTCAGAGTCCACAGCTTTAATGAATTTGTGGATTTTTTTCGCCTTATTCCTTCTCTCTTTCCTCTTCTTCCTTCTTATGCATACCCAGGTGGATAAAAATGCCCAGTCCAATTGCAACACTTGCAATTGCCACGCCCACATAGAGTATATCTATACCCAACTCTGCTGGTGACTTGTTTTCGAGAA
>QBUN01000363.1 GCA_013180565.1 Candidatus Methanophaga sp. GoMg3.2
TAAAAAACCACGAGATTTCACAAGATTGACACAACACTATAATTTTTCTTTTTTACAAAAAGAAAATTTAGCCGGTGCTAAAAGAAAAAGATAAATATTCTTTTGCTAAAGCTTTTCTTTTTAAGAAAAGGTTTGTGTTAATCTGTGTCAACAATTTATTTTTAATCGGAATTCTAACGTCGTATGGAAAAACCCGTATAAACACCTGTATACTCCCCCTTTATAACTTTAACCGAAGATACTTTCGCTGCCGGTGGGCCATAATGGCAATATTCAACCATTTCATCTACTTTTTCCTTATCCCCTTCAAACACCGCTTCTACCCGTCCATCGCTCATGTTTCGCACCCATCCCTTTAGTGCTCTCATATTCGCTTCGCCTCTTGTAGTATATCGAAATAGAACCCCCTGCACTTTTCCCTTGACAAATACATGCGCTCTAACTTTAGATTCCATTGTTCACTCATACATAAAATAAATACGGGCAGATTAATGCTCCGGTCGGGATTCGAACCCGAGTCCTTGGCTCGAAAGGCCGAGATGATTGGCCGAGCTACACTACCGGAGCAAATAAAAAAAAAATATGCGGAAAGACTTAGATTAGTCTTAATATTAGATTCGTTTTATCTATCCGAATAGCGAAGAAAGTCCTTCCATACCCGTCTCTTCTGCTTTTTCCTCCTCTTCAGCCGTCTTCTCTTTCTTCTCTTTCTTTTCCGCCTCGCCCGCTTCAGGAGCAGGCGCCGCTGCCGGAGCTTGTGCTGGCATCGCAGGTGCCGCGGCCGCATATGCCGGTTGTGCTTGCGCCATCGCCTCATCTATGTCAACATCGTTAAGAGCGGAAATCAATGCTTTCACTCTGCCTATCTCTGCCTCAACACCCGCTGCTTTCATTACAGCAGTCATTCCATCCTCTGTGACTTCCTTACCCGAATCATGCAAGAGCAGTGCAGCATATATATATTCCATATCTTCGTTTTACCTCCTTCTCTTTTCCTTTTACATCCTATACTCTATTTTGCTATATAAATAAAACAAAAAGAAAGTGGTATAAAAAAACCCTTCCTTTCAAAAAGAAAGTTTCAAGAAAGCATAATATTCAAAGAAACATATATACGGAGCCGCTGGGATTTGAACCCAGGTCATCGGGTTCGAAGCCCGATGGGATAGTCCGCTACCACACGGCTCCACAAATATAGTATAGATGGCTTTCATACTAAACTAATTAACGATTATCGCTATAGCTTGCTAATATCTCAAATATGAGTCTTGAAGCGTTAATGCTGGTAATACCGTTATTGTTATCCCGCTTTGGATTCACCTCTACCACATCGCTTGCAACCACGTTCACCCGCTTTATTATCCCTCGTACCAAAGCGATCAAGCTCTCGAGCGATAGCCCGCAAGGCTCCGGATTGTCTACTCCCGGCGCTATACCAGGGTCGAGCGCATCAATATCAATTGACAGATACGTTTTTTCACTATCTCTACCTATTTCGTTTAATATCCCGTCTACACCCTTTTCCATTAGCATTGCGGCATCGTAAATTCTTATCCGATCTTTTATTAACGTATACTCGGCTTCCGAAGAAGACCGGACACCTATCTGAAGTATATTCTCAAATCCTACTAATTCCGCTATTCGACGCATCACACATGCGTTGGAAAGTTTATTGTTCTTATATGAGTCACGGAAATCGGCATGGGCATCTATGACTATCACTTTGGCGACTTCATCACGCTTGTGAAGTGCTTTAACGAGCGGATATGAAATGGAATGGTCACCACCGATGAAGATTTTTCTTCTCGTGATGTCAAATTCCACAATGCTTGTAAAGTTACACTCTAATATCATATCACCAGAATCGTAATATAGCAAATCGGACAATTCGAGTTTATAGTCCCATATGAATGTTTCAAGCAGTTGCGATGCCTTCCGTATCGCTTTTGGTCCTTCCCTTGTCCCTTTCTTAAAGGCATTGCTATCAAAAGGGACACCTATTATTTCATACCATGCTTTTTCCTTTTCCGCTTCTGAGAGCGAGCCCGCGAATTTCATCTTACTAACTTTGGTATGGTAATATTTATCTTAGCTCGTTGTATATGTTGTATAACTTCCACATACTTAATTTAGGACGCGGATTTACACGGATTCACACGGATTTAATTTCTTCTACGTTAATCTGTGTCGACTATAAGATAAAAAGAAAGCGGGGTAAAAATGATAGAAGAAAAGAAATATGTCGTGTATGAGGAGAAGCAGAAAGTAGCGACACTAACACTCAACCGCCCGAGATCATTGAACGCATTGAACACCGACTTATTAACGGAGCTGCGAGATTCGCTGCAGGATGCGGAAGCCGATTCCGAGGTGCGAGTAATTGTGATAACAGGGGCGGGTGATAAAGCTTTCTGTGCAGGTGCGGATATAGAAGAGCTACTTGAGAAAAGTCCCCTGGAAGCAAGCGAATGGTCACAGTGGGTTCAGGGGATATTAACACAGATGGAAAGAATGAAGAAGCCGGTAATGGCAAAGATAAACGGGTTCTGTTTGGGTGGTGGGTTAGAACTTGCAATGGCATGTGATTTCCGGATTGCGTCAGAAAAAGCGATATTCGGTCAGCCGGAGATAAACCTGGCAATTATTCCCGGTGGCGGTGGCACGCAAAGACTAACGAGATTGATAGGAAAGACAAAAGCGATGGAGATGTTGATGACCGGCGAGCATATAGGAGCAGAAGAAGCTTTTTGGTTATCGCTCGTGAACAAAGTCGTGCCAGCGGATAAGCTTGGTGCAGCAGTTGATGAGTTCACTAAAAAACTGCTTACAAAAAGTACTGTTACGATCGGTATAATAAAGGATGTCGTGAACAGGGGTATAGAAATGGATTTGGAGCATGCATTGCAATATGAAGCGGAATGCTTCGGAGATGCACTTGCAACTGATGATGCAAAAGAAGGGTTAAAAGCATTTCTGGAGAAGCAGAAGTCGCCAAAAAAATAGGGTGATAAATCCGATAGAGGTGAGAAAGATAGAGGTGATATCTTTATGATAAATTCCTGATCTGACACAAATTTATACTTTTTTCGTTTATCTTTGGCCAAGTAGATTCTTTAGTCGGGCGATGTTTCGCTCGGTACGCGCAATATCTTGTGGACTGCTGTACTGCCGTTCCAACTGCAGCACCTCCTGATACTTGATGAGTGCCTCTTCATAATGCCCCTGCCCCTCAAATGCGATACCAATTGTCTCAAGTGAGATTGCCACCTTGACCGGGATGTCAAGCGCTCTATCAATATTTAATGCCCGCTGAAAGCAGTCCAAAGCCTCCTTGAATTGCCCCTCAGCAGGCAGCAGCTTGCCACTCTCACTGAGTGAATCCGCCTGACCTGCCTTATCGCCAATTTGTTCTCGGATAGCAAGGCTTTCTGTGAAACGCTTGAAAGCTTCTTTGGGTCGATTTAGCCCATTCAAGGTTATGCCAAGTTGATGGAGAAAGCAAGCCTCACCAGCTTTATGGTTCAACTCACGAGCCATCTCCAGTCCCTCTTCTCCCAGCTTCAGTGCCTCATCATACTTTCCCCTCAGATCCAGCAATTGCACGATACGGTAGTGCGAAATGGAAATCCCTTCTTTTTCACCAACCTCTTCTTTCAAAACCATTGCTTCTTGCTCAAGGCTTAATGCTTGCCTGTATTCTCCCCTGTCTTGGTAAATCTGTGCCTGTTGACTAATGGCAGTTGCCATCTGTGATTTAGCATCTATACTCCTGAAGAACTCAAGGCATTCCTGATGGATATCAAGTGCATCCTGCCATTTGCCTTCTTCATTAAGCAAGCTGGCTAAATTTCCCATTGCAGCATATCTGCTAAATCCTTCAAGCGAATCAATACTCTTCTTTAGCAATTCCTTTAACAACTCCCGAAGTCCCTGCATGTCCAAATAACCATAAATCGCACTAACAATATCATCTGCCTTTTCATACTCACCAGCTTCAAACAAGTGATGATGAATCTCAAGTAAGGATGTGGTTATCATCTCAGTCTGTTCACGCATCCCTCGTTGAGTCCGCATTCTCATCACACCACAGAGTATCTCTAACGGCTCAGCCTCAGACGCGCTTTTCAACAACTCATCATGCTGGTGGATGTAGAAATCTGCAGCCTTTTTGTGCAATCTCTTACATCCCTCCTTCCCTATCTTAGCAAGCACATATTCGCTTACCACAGGATGGACGACATAGCCTTTACCTTCTCCTTCCTGTTGGAGTAGAGTATATCCAGTCAGTTTTTTAAGCGCTTCCTTTTTGGGTACAAGCCTTTGAATATCTTGTGTTGTTAATGAACTGCGGAATACCGCTAATATACCCAGAGCCTCTTGTTCTTCCGTATTCAAATCATGCCACAGCCCATCCATAAAGTATGCTCCAATATCTTCTATCACCTTACTCCACAGGTCTTCGTCCTCAAGCACCTGGGACACGGTATGCTTATGAAGATAGGAATCAAGCAACTCGATGGTCTTTGGATGTCCCTTAACCAGAGGAAGAAGTCGTAATTGCTCCTTATAGTCCAATCTGCTTAAAGGACCTGCTAAATTATTCATGTACTGAATGCTCTGGTGTCTGGTCAGTCCCGGCAGGTGAATTGTCAGAAGATTCTCTACCGGCAGTCCTTTTTCTGATAGGAGCTGCCACTCATATCTACATGTAAATACAAAGGTTGAGTGCCAGTTATGATCAAATATGCTTGAGAAGAACCTGGTCAGATCCTCATCCCTCAATTCACCACAAGGAGCCTGCCCGACAAACAGTGACTCAAAGTTATCAAAGATAAACAGGTAGCGGTCGTCTTTAATGGCATTATTAAGCAAAGATACCCGCTCATCAATTGCGATAGTGCTTTCTTTCAAGAGCTGTCCGGCTTGGGCATGACCTTCTTTTCCTTGAAAGCTAATGAAATTGGCCACTTTTTCTATTATCGTGGCAAAGATAGGCTCTATCTTATCGCATCTTGTGACACAGACCGCCTCAACGGATTTATCCTGTTTCACCTTCTCGATAACTTTAGCGGTAAGGGCTGTTTTACCCACACCACCTAATCCATAGATATAGACTGCGGGCATCTGTGGCTGATTAATTGCCTGGCGTACATCTTGAATCTCTTTTTTTCTACCTACAAATCCACGGACAACAGGCAGTCCACCTATATCCACCTGCTCTGGTTTCGTTGCCTGATGTTTTGGCGGCATGGTGGTATCAATCAAGTGAATTTCGGGTGTGCGCAGATAAAGAGCCGGAAGACCCCAATCAGCTCTATCTTTGCCGCGTAAATCATACAGTCTGAGCCGCACTTCATTTACCGCTTCAAGTACACTTGAGCCCTGGCTCAGCTCCTCGTAAAATTTACTTGCAAATTCTATCCCGGATTCGTCAAGTATAGAGTACTGCATCGCCAGTACTGCCGGTAAGCTATCGTGCAGGAGGGCGGTGCCAATACCTTTCAATGCATCTTGATGATGCGTTTGCGCGGTCATACAGCCCGATAGCACAATCAACTGCAAGCCACTATCCCTAATGATACGCCTGAGGTCATCACCAAAGATTGGCTTTAGCTCGCCATCATCGTCCTCACATGCTAAATATGTCTCGTTACTATACGGTAGTTTACCACCATGCCCCGTATAATGGAGTATATGTGGTTGGAAGTGCTTAATTTTGCTGCGGAGGTTGCTTAAAGTAGCAGTCTCCAAATAGTCAATTTCCAGCCAGCCATTGAGTCGCGCCGAATCAACAGCCTTCTGAATAACTCCTATCTCCTTTTCACTATTCAATTCCGGTACCCTGTTTGGGCTGGACACAACCACTAAAAGGCGTAAAGGCTGTGGGTTTTTGATCGCTGCAAGTTCGCCTAACCCTATGGGCTTTCGAGTAAGATATGCCCTGCCTGATAATGCCAGAAACTCATCGCCATCGTGTAGATATTCCCAGGGGATGTGCCATAGTAAATCAGCACCTTTACTCAATCGCTCAATACCGTCCGGATTTGCCTTTTGGCGTTCACGCAAAGCTTCGAAGAGTCTTATTTGCAGTGTATTTTCTTTATCATCAGGCTCTTTGACTTGCGGCTTTTCCTTGACGGTCTTGCTATCCAAGGCAAAGGTAATGCAAAAGCCGCCTCGTAGCTCGTTATTTAGTCGTAGATAGTTTTTTAAATCGTCCTGACCATCGGTGATAAGGTCATAGAAGTGCTTACCCATGCGTTGGATAAATCCTGGCTCAACATGTTCATCCTTGCGTTGTCCGTCTTCTTCCAGATATTGTGTCCCGCGCACAAAAAATGGATCATTTTCATTGAATGTAAACTCACATCGAAGTATGTCTTGTTGTTGTGGGTCAAGGATACGACTTTCGTAAGTATCATCTTTTAGGTGTCTTAATTCAATGGTAATAGTCGGTAACATTATACTTCCTCCGTTTTTATTTTTGTAGCTAACGTATAATATTTCTTTGGTAAAGCTTTCTTTTTGAAAGAAAGGTTTATTTATAGCTTTTGTTCTTTCCTCTTATTATGAACTTCATCTCAATATTCGACCTATCGCGTGCGGAAATAGAAGCGCTAATAGAAAAGGGGGCTGCGCTGAAGCGAGAGCCAAAAGGCGCAAGAATGCGAGATGACCTTAAAGGGAAGACATTAGCACTGATCTTCGAGAAGCCTTCTACACGCACTCGTGTTTCCTTTGAGGTTGCGATGTTGGAGTTAGGCGGGAATGTGCTCAGTTTAAATCGGAACGAACTCCAGTTGGGCAGAGGGGAGCGGATAAAAGAGACAGCAAAGGTGCTCTCCTCCTATGTTGATGCAGTCATGATACGGGCATACCGGCATGATACGGTGGCGGAGTTCGCGCATTATGCTTCGATACCCGTAATAAACGGGCTGACTGATTTCGAGCACCCATGCCAGATCCTGGCAGACTTGATGACGATAAAAGAATATAAAGACCGATTAGCGGGTGTCAAGATAGCATGGATCGGAGATGGTAATAACGTCTGCAACTCGTTAATCGGCGGTGCTGCGATCATGGGTATGGACATGTCCGTTGCGTGTCCAAAGGGCTACGAGCCGGCTAAAGAGCTAGTAGCGAAAGCGAAAAAATTGGGCTGTGACGTGGTCATAACGGAAAACGCAGAAGAAGCGGCTGATGATGCTGATGTGCTATACACCGATGTATGGGTATCTATGGGCGACGAGGACGAGAGTGAGCAGATAAAGAACGATTTAAAGAGTTATCAAATAAATGAGGATCTGATGCGCGTGGCGAAGGTGGATGTAATTATAATGCACTGCATGCCGGTGCATATCGGAGAGGAAATAACAGCGGGTGTGATGAACTCTACGAATTCAGTGATATTCGCGCAGGCGGAGAACCGGCTACATGCACAAAAGGCGTTGATGTTGCAATTGATAAGATAAATATCATATACCTTTTTAAAGACGTTACTTTATCATTTATCGGGGACGGGAAAAGAAAAAAATGGGTGAGACAGAAGCGAAGGCAGAATTCCCTTTCGACATAAACCCTATGTATGAGGGTGAGAGGGTAAGAAAATCAGGGATGTACGTGGAGTTAGGAGGAGTGAATAAGCCGGGCTTCGAGCTTGTTCTCTTTGAGCCTGACCCTGCGAAGATAAATGATGGCGAGGTCACTCTAATAGGGCCGGATATAGAGGACATGGAAGAAGGCGGTCTGTACGCATATGCGATGATATATCGCGTATCAGGCGAAGAGCTAGAAAAGGACTTGGAAGCAGTAATAGAGCGGCGGGATCATGAGTATCAGGGTTATATCCAGGGCTATATGCATCTCAACCAGCGTGCAGAAATATGGGTGCGGATAAGCAAAGACGCAGTGAAGAAGGGGCTGAAATCTCTGAAACAGATAGGTGAAGCGACTATATCGCTTTTTAAGGCGGAACTACCATTCATCGAGAAGATGGAGGCCACATATATAACAGATGAAGAAACGGTGATACAGAAATTAGAGGAAGCAAATCAAATATACGAAGCGAGAGATGTGCGATCGAGAGGGCTCCATGACGAGGATGTAGACGAATTTTATCAATGCTCGCTCTGTCAGTCATTTGCACCGACGAATGTATGTGTCGTGACGCCAGATAGGACCGCACTTTGTGGTGCGATGAGCTGGTTTGATTCGAGAGCAGCCGCGAGAGTTGACCCCGAGGGACCAAATGCAGCTATACCAAAAGGAGAGTGCATAGATCCAATAGGGGGAGAATATACAGGCGTAAATGAAGCGGCGGTAAAGCTATCCAGTGGCGAATATGACTCGATAAAGCTGCATTCGTTCCTTGAGAAGCCGCATACGAGTTGCGGGTGTTTTGAAGTTGCGGGATTCTATATTCCAGAAGTAGATGGTATAGGCTGGGTACATAGGGGTTCGAAAGTTTCTGAGACTCCTATTGGCCTACCGTTCTCAACGGTTGCGGGTTCTGTAGGCGGAGGTAAGCAAGTAAGAGGTTTCCTTGGGATTGGTATACAATACTTCTACAGCCCCAAGTTCATCCAATATGACGGCGGATGGCGTCGTGTAGTCTGGATGGCGTCGGATTTAAAGGAACGCGTGGGAGATGCTATTCCGGAAGAGATGAAAGATTTGATAGCGACAGAGGATAACGCAAAAGACATAGAAGAGCTAAGTGAATTCTTGAAGAGCGTGAACCATCCGGTAGTTAATGGCGTAACGCGTGAAGTTGACGGTACAAAGATAACAGAAGGATGGACCAAGAAGGAGGAGGAAGTAGCTCCGACGGCTGTTGTAGCAGCGGCTGCTCCTGTCGGCGAGGGGCTTGCTCAGGTACCGATGACGCAAGTTATGGCATCCGAAGCTCCATTAAAGTTGATCTTTAAGGATGCAAACATTAGCATCGGAAAGCTAATAATAAAAAGGAAAGGAGAGAAATAGAAAAGAAGAAGAGCAGCGTAAGGGTACTCCCATTCGCTCTTTAGTGCTCAGTTTCGTTAACTAGGATAACAGTTAGGGATAAAGATGGCGGTAGATGTAGGCGGTGTAATGGCACATTACCAGGCCAAGATAAACGATCGTTTGGGGTTGTTCTTCGACGAGCAGATAGAGGAAGCTTCTAAAATCTCTGACTATACACGAGAGGTAGTAGCCAATATAAAAGAGTACACATTACGAGGTGGGAAAAGACTCAGGCCCATCTTCCTCATTTACGGTTATAAATGCCTCATCGAGGATGATAATATAGATGCGATTATAGAAGCGTCCATATCTATCGAATTGATGCAGAGCTATCTATTAATCCATGATGACATTATGGATGAAGACGAACTTCGGCGAGGAAAACCCACATTTCATATAGAGTATAAGAATATTTGTGCTGCTCTATTTGGTGAGGGAGAGGCGCGTAAATTCGGTGAGAATATGGCGATTCTGGCCGGCGATTTGTTAGAGGCATATGGTATGGACGTATTAACAAATTCGCGTTTTAAAGAAGAATACGTAAAAAGGGCATTACGGAAATATACAGAAATAGTGAAAAACGTAGGTTATGGCCAAATTTTGGACATAATGTCAGAGAAGAAGAAGGCCATAACCGAGGCGGAAATTCTACTGATACATAAACTAAAGACTGCGAGTTACACAATAGAAAACCCGCTTCAAATTGGTGCCATATTAGCAGGTGCCGTGGAAGCGGATTTAACGGTTATGAGCAACTATGGTCTGCCCTTAGGTTTAGCATTCCAAATTCAGGATGATATATTGGGCCTATTTGGCACGGAAGAAAAAATAGGTAAGCCCGTTGGCTCGGATATACGGGAAGGGAAGAAGACACTATTGATTCTCCATGCTTTGAGTAATTGTAGCGAAAAAGAGAAGGGTATTATTACAAGCGCAATGGGTAATGCAGAAGTTACAATGGCGGAGATTGATACTATCAGGGATATTGTGCGAGAAACAGGCTCGCGTGATTATTCAAAACGATTAGTTGGCGAGAAGATCGAAGAGGCTATCCATGCTATCGAAGGGTCAAATTTTAGTGCAGAGGCAAAAGAATTTCTCGTAAAGATAGCGGATTTTGTAGGTGTAAGGGATTTTTAACAGGGGGGGTTTGGGATGCGATTGGTAATAGGAATAACAGGCGCAAGTGGCGCAATATACGCAAAGCGGCTATTGGAAGTGCTAAAAGCTAAAAAAGTGGAGGTCGATTTGGTCATAACGCCAGCAGGGGATTATACAATAAAATATGAACTGGGAGTTACCAGCGAAGAGTTATGTACCCTTGCAACAGTATGCTGGGACAATTCAGACACTGCTGCGGATATTGCCAGCGGATCTCAATTAAGAGACGGTATGGTAATAGTTCCATGCACAATGGATGTAGTAGCAAAGATGGCTCATGGTATCTCGGATACTCTGCTTTTACGCTCTTTTGATGTGATGCTGAAAGAAAATAGGCGGATACTTATCGTTCCCAGGGAGACACCGTTGAATGAGAACCATCTCGAGAATTTATTACGGCTAAAGCGAATGGGCGTGATTGTATTACCACCAATGGCTACTTTTTATCATCTGCCCGAGTCCATAATGGACCTGGTGGATTTTATAGTGGCAAGAATCCTTGACCAATTTGAGATACCGCATAAGCTGGTCGAGAGATGGGAAAAGAGAAGACGCGAGGAACGCATTTACTACTCCTAGTCTGCACAAAAAATGTTCAAAGGCCTTGCATATCCCCTTCAGCTTGGTAGCCCTGCCTTTGTAGTGGCATCCTCCAGAAGGTGAACCAGATAGCCCAAGGCGGCGAACAATAAGGTGTAATTCCCGGACTGCATACCAATTGCCCACCCCACAATAGCCAGTACTAGTACGCACTTAAGACATCGCTTAGAATGAAAGAAAGCGCGATGCCACCTGCTTGTTGGTGGCTCCAGGATGTCCGGTAGTACTGCACAGACAAGCATCACGACAAGATAAATAACGAACTGCTTACTTGGTACGTATTCAGCAGCAAATAGATATGTAATCAAAAGGAAAAGAGCAAACGCGCTTAGTAGATGTATCTGGTTCCTCATATTTCTGAAATGGTTTAAGATTATTAGTTCGTTTATTATTGTT
>QBUN01000421.1:0-12905 GCA_013180565.1 Candidatus Methanophaga sp. GoMg3.2
GGATTGCTCATCGACCATATCGTAGAACTCGCGTATCTGCTCTTGCGGGTCGCCTTCTTCGCCTGTCTGCTCGTATACGTAGACGTTTACTTCATCCTGAACTTCTTCCGGCTTGTCTGTACAGCCAGAAATTGATACGAGTATTAGAACCACTATGAAAGCTACGATATACCTCTTCTTTTTGTACGAAGTACTTTGCCGATCCATTGTCTTATGTCCCACAACTTGGGTAGTCACATGCTCTGCACTTAAGTATGACGCCTGCGCGTACTTGTGACTCACGTCACAACATACTTTTGTTACGAGAGTATAAAAACTTTCCGATTTTTTGTTTTACATAAACTATACTACATTCTTCCGTAATTATCTAACCACTCAGAAGAGTACACACAACGTTTCTCTATCTCAGAAAAAAAAATAATTATATTTAGACAAACTGTATACAGAGAATTGATATGCAGTATGAAATTGTTATCCCAGATAAAATCCAGCGCATAATAGACTTGTTGCGGAATAATTTGGAAAAGCTCGGAGAACGGATATCCGTAAAAAGGAGCATTATGCGCGGAGCAATGGACGCCTTAGAAGGCAGCATTTTATAGGATATTATAGCGCAACAAGTCTAATAGACAAGAAGTTGGACAAGCACTTAAAGGAGAGACTTTATAAGAAGCTTTTAAAACTTGAAATTGCACCGCATTCTTATGCCAAGCCATTACGACATTCACTAGCAGGACTATGGGAAATCTATTTTGAGAAAAGATGGAGAGTGCTTTTTGAGATACATGAAAGTGAAAATATAATTGTTATTGTCGGATTTAAGCATAAAGACGAAATGAGTTAATCGTTACTCTCTGTTTCTTTTATTACATCTCTGAGTTTTTTAAAATTCCCTGCTTTGAAATCCTCTCTGCTCTCTTTTATCTGTTCCATCAATTCCTGGTCTGAAAGAACTTCAAGCGTTGATTTCATACTCTCATACTCATCCGAAGATATGGTTATCCAGCGCGCTTTATGATCTCCAAATGCTTCTACTTCATTCATCTTCTCAATACTATTTCTAATAGATTACTCTGCACTATATTTAAATGTTTGCATGATTGCAACTGCAGCATCAAATCCAATCTAATTTCAATCCGCGTATACTTCAAACACCGCTATTTTTGAACCTTATATAGATTAAATTTGAAAGAGAGGTATATATGCGTGAATACGATAAATAGATAACGGAAGGCACCCCGAATGCGAAAAGACGAACTCTTTGAAATACTTACCGACTGGAACTTATAAGGGCCGCGAAGTCGATTTTGTGGCCAAAAAGGGATTGGACGTCTGTCAATTGATACAGGTATGCAGCAATATAGAAAATCCGGAAACTAAGGTGCGGGAGACGAAATCACTTACTTCACTATCTTGGTTATATCTATCTCTATAATGTCCTCAGCGCCCATGCTCTTCAACTCAGGTATTAAGATATTCACATCACGCTTGCTCACTACCGTCTCCACCGCATAATATCGGGGCTCGGAATCATAAAGTTGCGATATAGTGGGTCGTTTCATTGCCGGTAGCGCGGACACCACAGCCGCCAAATTAGCCTCACCAACATTCATGCTGAGCAATACCTTACCTCTTGCTTCTATCACGCCCGAAAGCAAAGTTCTTATCTCATCTATCTCCTTCCTTTTTACTGCATCATTCCACGAGTCCTTATTCACTATCAACTTAGTAGAAGATACCAGTATCGAGCCTATTATCCGCCAGTTGTTCTTTCTTAGGGTCTCGCCAGTCTCCGTGAGCTCGACTATGCAGTCCATCATGTCTTTCGCTTCGGTCGCGCCGTAAGAGAAGAATATCTGGACTGGAATACCGAGTTTGTCAAAGAAAGATTTTGTGAGGTTGGGATATTCAGTGCTTATTTCACTCTGCGGCGGTATATCCTTTACCTCTTTTATATCCGCTCTGTCTGCTTGCACAGCCAGGACGATATTTACTATGCCCTCTTTCTCCGCGGCTTTGCTATAACTCAAGTCCGCTATTTCCACTACGTCCGCGCCCCGTTCCTCTATCCAATCTTTACCGGTTATGCCAACGTCAAAGTACCCTTTCTCCACGTATTCCGGTATCTCCTGCGGTCTCAATATCTTAACAATATCTATCCGCGGGTCTTCTATCTTCGGGCTGTATTCTCTACTTGTCACCTTTATTTCCAGGTCGGCCTGCTTGAATAGCAACAGCGTTTGCGCTTCTAAACTGCCTTTTGGTATCGTTATGCTTATCATGTTCCCTCTTTCTTTCCCTTTTTACTATACCTCTTTTATATATTTGATAAAATATAGCGAACAAGAAAATAAATTATTGACACTGATTAACGCAGAAAAAATTAAATCCGTGTAAATCTGTCTAAATCTACGTCCTAAATAGGTAGAAGCTATACTTTATTCAGATACAATAAAAAATCACGAGATTTCACGAAAATGAATGAGCAGACAAAAAGATTCGTGACGGCCAAATTTGGTGAATATTATAGGCGGACAAAAGTAGAAATCCCAACGGATTTATGGATGCGGGAGTGGGGTTTTGTTCTCTTTGACTACTATTACCCAGCGAAACTCGTGATGAGAAGGCACAAAGCTTTTACCGCCGGGGAGGAGTTAGTGCATTACCTCAGTGAAAATGCCCCGGCACATGCCTACTTCTCAACCGCAATATACAAATACCCTACGGCGAAGATGGCTGATAAAGGTTGGCTCGGCGCCGACCTAATTTTTGACCTCGATGCAGACCATGTCATAGGCGAAGCAGAGTTCCAGAGTTATTCTTATGAGGATATATTGAAGTCAGTGAAAGAAGAAACGTGGAAACTGATTGACTTCCTGCTCAACGATTTCGGATTCCCGGAAAATACGATAGAGCTGGTATTTTCAGGCTCGCGGGGCTACCACATACATATAGAAACAGAACAAGTAAGAGGGCTTGGAAGTAGAGAGCGAAGGGAGATTGTTGATTATGTAATGGCAACCGGGCTGGACATAAATAGCTTTTTAGTGGCTGATTCAAAAGATAAAAGCGGCAAAAAGTCCGGAAGAGAGGACTTGAGGTTGATTCCCGAGGGCTGGGGAAAACGGGTTCTTAAAGGATTAATAGCGTTTCTGCACGAAATAGCGGCTATGGACGAAAAACAAGCTATCAAAGAGGTAAAGAGTGTTGGTGCAATGGAAAGGAAGAAAGCAAAAGAGATATTACGAATTGCAAATGATGAAACAGTGATGAGTAGGATAGAAAAAGGGCAAATACCTCGCTTCTCTGATTCCATCTGGCAAGGCCTATCAAAAAGTTCAGAGGCTAAATACTCTGCTTATGCCGATAAACCAGACGCGCCGGTCACAGCAGACATAAAACGGCTTATCCGGCTGCCTACTTCGTTACATGGCAAATCGAGTTTGCAGGTAAAGCCATTAAGTATAGACACTTTTGATGATTTTGACCCCTTAGTGGATGCAGTTGCATTTGGTGATTCGCCAGTTGAGATAAGAGTTGCTCGAAACTCTTCGATAACGATGAAAGGCGAAAGCTATGAGGTGGAAGAAGGCGAAGTTGTCTCGGTGCCGGAGCATGCTGCGCTTTATTTTATCTGTAGAGGTGTTGCGGAAATAAAGTGAATATTTTACTTCGCAAAAATCTTTTACTAGAAACCTTTCTTTAGAAAAGAAAGCTTTACCAAAGAAACTAGTTCTTTAGTAGTAAAGTAAAAAGAAAAATTGAGTGTATGGACATAGAGAAGCTCTGGGAAATCCTGCATAAGGAGAGAAATACGGCATCACTGCAAGAATTACCGGAAAACTTCTGTGATGCAGTGCGTGAATACATAAAGCAGTTGAAGAATGAGAAAGGGGAAGTGGATGAAAGGCGAGGGGAGCTTGTGGAAGACGAGATAAGGAATGTACGAATGAAGACGGAGGATATAATCCAAAGGCGTATAGGAAAGATAGTAAAGCTCGCCAGTTCGGGCATAAAAGCAGTCCCTAAGGGTATGTTAGCGGAAGAGGGAGCGCTATTTGCGGGCGTAAAAGGTCATGTAGAGGAAGGAAAAGCACGACTATTCGCGTTGATATTGGGCGATAAAGAAAATAAAGAAAAAAGCGAAGGTGGAAGCGAAAAGGTGGATGATGTAATTGTGGGGTCGATGTTTAAAGAAGTTGAAGCAAGTTCTACAAAAGCAGGAAATGAAGAACTGCATATAGTTAGGGTCTTAGAAGACATACCTACTTTTATGGGTACTGATGGAAGGATTTATAAAATAAAAAAAGAAGATGTTATTATGCTGCCAAAGACCAACGCCGAGATATTGAGTAAGCGAGGGGTTGCAGTGCGATTCAGTGGTGAAGCAAAGAAAATGGGAGTAGGAAAATGAAGATGCCAAAACGCATGCGGATTTATTGTCCCTTTTGTGGGAAGCATACGATGCACGAAGTGGAAAAGGTGAAAAAAAGGGAGAGCTTCTTCCTTGAAGTGGATAGTAAGGCAGAAGAAACGTAGGTCGGGCATAGGTAACAGTGGTAAATTCTCAAAGGTCCCGGGCGGAGATAAGCCAACGAAGAAGGTTTTTCTCCGATATAAGTGCATGACCTGCAAGAAATCACATCAAAGGAAAGGCTTTAGGGTAGCCAAGCTTGATTTCGTGGAATGAACATAAATGTTTTATCAAAGAGAAAGGTCGGTTTTTACTAAAAGGAGGATATGGCTATGAGGAGAGTGGGAAAAACACAAAGCAAATTTTTGAAGGTGAAATGCACAGATTGTGAGAATGAGCAGGTTGTATTTGATCATGCAGCTACGACGGTACAATGTAATGTCTGTGGAAGAACCTTAGTTGAGCCAAGGGGCGGTAAAGCGGAGATAAAAAGCAAAGTGATAGAGGTCCTTGATTAGATGGGGCGCGAGGAATGGCCAGAGAAGGGCGAATTAGTAATTTGCGCGGTAAAAGAGCTTAAGAGTTTTGGTGCCTTTGTCTCAGTTGTGGAATATGGGGGAAAAGAAGGACTCATACATATATCTGAGGTTGCCTCCGGTTGGGTGAAACATCTGAGGGATTACGTACGAGAAGAGCAAAAAGTGGTCTGCAAAGTGCTATTTGTGGATGCTCGGAGGGGGCATATAGATTTATCACTAAAGGCGGTAAATGAAGGGCAAAAAAGGGAGAAGGTAAAAGAGTGGAAGAACGAGAAAAAAGCGAAGAAGTGGCTTTCTCTTGCACTCACAAATCCCCCGCTCGAAATCAGCAGCGAAGAGCTCGCTGAGATAGAGCAGAAATTATCCGATGCTTATGGTAGTCTGTACGATGCTTTTGAGGATGTTGTAAAAGTCGGCAAGGGCGCACTGATTTCTCTTGGGATAGAAGAGGAACACGCGGATGCAATAGACCATGTGGCGGTCACTAATGTTAAACTGCCTTCCGTGCAGATAGTCGGATATGTGGAGCTGACGTGTCCCCTGTATGATGGTGTAGAAATAATAAAACAAGCGTTGATTAATGTGGAGGATGAAGCGAAGGCGAAGATGGAAGGTGTGGAAAGCACAAATGTAGAATGCTTCTACATAGGTGCACCAAGATATAAGATAAGAGTCATCGCATCCAATTATAAGGAGGCGGAAAGCGTCTTAAGTGATGCCGCGGATACAGCTATTGAGGCATTAAAGAAAAACGGAGGACAAGGTGCGTTTTACCGGAATCTGCCTTAAGGCGAGAAGAGATTTACCATTGATGAACTCTTCTTTTTTAAAAAAAAGGGAAGTTTTATGAAGTCGAAGTTGAGGAAATGTGGGGTATGTGGGGAATATACGTTGAATGAGGTATGTGCGAGGTGTGGGCGAAGGACAATGAATCCAATGCCTCCAAGATTCTCTCCTAAAGACCCTTATGGGAAATATAGAAGGATGATGAAATATGGAAGAGATAGAAGTACATGAGCTAAAAAAGGTGGAATTGAACAAACCAGTGATGGTAGAAGGGCTTCCAGGTGTGGGAAACGTAGGGAAATTGGTTGCAGAGCACATGATACAGGAGTTGAATGCTGAGAAGATTGTGGAGATATACTCTCGACATTTTCCACCACAAGTATTGGTGAATGGCGATGGAACAGTCCGTTTATGTAAAATCGAGATCTATGCATGGAAGTCAAAGGAGCTTGGTGATCTTTTAATCGTCAATGGTGACCAGCAGAGCGTTACAAACGAGGGGCATTATCTCATCTCCGAGCGGCTTCTTGACATTGCACAACAGCATGATGTTTCGCGTATATACACTCTGGGTGGATATGGCATAGGTCAGCTTGTAGAGAAACAGACAGTGCTTGGATCAGTGAATGAGGTAGGACTTGTGGATGAGATGAAGGGCTATGGCGTGGAATTCCGGGACGAGGAGCCCGGCGGGAGTATCGTAGGGGCATCGGGACTTTTGTTAGGTCTTGGAAAGATGAGAGGTATTCCGGCAGTGTGTTTGCTAGGCCTTACGTCAGGGTATTTAGTGGATCCTAAAAGCGCCCAGGCGGTTCTAAAAATCCTTTGTCGTGCATTAAATCTCAAAAGTGTTATAGACATGCAGGATCTGAAAGACCGTGCAGAGGAGATGGAAAAGGTCATCGAACGCTTGAAAGAGATGGAAGAAGCTCAAGTTCCAAGAAGGCGAGAGGAAGAGCTGGGCTACATTAGATAAAGAATTATAAGAGGTTAGAGTACAACGCTCTAACCTACGACTTCATTTTGCCTCTCTCAAGTCAGGCTGACTCGGCTGTCAGAATCTTTAACGATGCAGGCCTTTTTACTACATCGCCCATTTTTAGCCCCACTACGTATTCCAAATCCTTCTCTTTCGCAAGGTCCACTATCCTCTGCGTGATTACGCCATCAAAGACCACGCTATTTGCATTTCCTGTTAGCTCTTTCAATTCCTTTGCGAGATCCCTCACGGTTGTCTCCTTTACTATCTTCTTATCCTTATCCAACAGTCTAGCCTTAAACGTACCTTCGAGCTCATCCAGGTCAGTTTTAAATGGGTTGGAGCTTACCTTCGCTTCTTTCACGTCCTTCACTTCCTTGGTTTTCTTTCTTTGTATTACTCGTGTTGGCGCGGGTTCCTGCTTAGTATAGCCCTGCTGCTCTACCGGCGACTTGTTATGTAACGATTTCGTTATTTCCTTATACGACATGTCTTCCACGCTTCTACCTTCCGGAGTCGCGGCGACATAATCTACATCACCAATTTGTAAAAGCTCCTTCAATATGAGGTCGCCACCTCTGTCACCGTCTACGAAAGCGGTAACGGTCTTCCTCTTGCTCAATTTACCTATTATCGGCGATATATTCGTGCCTTCTACGGCAATTGTGTTTTTAATTCCGTATTTGAGTAGATTTAACACATCTGCACGCCCTTCTACAATTATAATAGCATCCGAATTCTCTATGTTTGGTCCAGCAGGTAAGTCCTTATATTTCGTTATCTCTTCCATTCTCACTGCTTCTTTCACTTCGTTCACCATCATTTCACTATCTATGCCTTTCTCAGTAGCCTTACGCATCAACTCTTTCGCTCGAGCGGTTATCATTTTTCTCTTTGTCGCTCTTATGTCCTCCACCTTACAGACTTCTACCTTCGCGATACAAGGACCTACTCTATCTATGGTCTCTAAAGAGGCAGCCAATATCGCAGTTTCTACTTTGTCCAGGCCAGAGGGGATAAGTATCTCACCTTTTGATTTCCCACTCTTTGACTCAATATTGACCTCTATTCTGCCTATCCTGCTACTCTTTTGTAAGTCTCTAAGGTCCAGCTCTTCACCCAACAACCCTTCGGTTTGACCAAATATTGCACCTACCACATCTGATTTCTCAACAAAACCCTCTGCTGAGATGTCAGCATGAATAACATATTTTGTTGTATCTACATCATGCATTTTATTATCCTCCTTTAAGGTGTTATCACCTTTATCTTTTAACTTTGCCACTGCCTTACCTTCTCTATCCTGTTCTGGCGATATAGTAACTGTCCTACCAGCTAATGTATACTTTAAGTGATACATAGGATATAGTAAAATAAAAAGACTTGTGCAGGGAAGTGGTGCGGAATTTCTTCTGCAAGGTACTATTCTGACGGACGTAGATGGAACGGTTGCAGGAATCAAGAGGCAGCATAATATTCTTGCGCAGTTAGGGATTGACCCGGAACGTGAATTTTGGTATAAAGTTATAGAGCCACTATTGCAACTCAGGAAGGATGGCGTGCGGGAAGTAGGGAAGGCGCGGGGTTTGTCCGAATCGATGTATAACCGACCACCCTTTCCAGGCCCCGCTCTTGCAGCGAGGGTGATTGGCGAATTGACACCTGAAAGAATAGCGGTGGTAAGGCAGGCGACGGCAATAGAGGAGGGAGAACTCAAGGACACACCTGCATTTCAAGGCATGGCAATCTTACACGAGGATAGAGTGACGGTTAATTTAATGGGCTCGATGCGATTCGAACGCATGACCTCCGCCGTGTGAAGGCGGTGTCATAACCAACTAGACCACGAGCCCTTCATATTTATTTAACATATACCATCAAGTAATTTAAATAATTTCTCATTCTGCATAATTGAAAGGAGTTATGAAAGGTTCATTGTAGACTTTCTTCAGCTAAGATGGAGGGGAAGAGCGAGATATGAAGATAGAAGAGGTAAGTGGCGGGATTTGCGCAGTAAAAGGCGTAAGAGCATACGGTATAAAAGAGGGTAGTAAAGGGTTAGCATTGATAGAGGGCGGCGGCAAAGCTACGGGGGTATTCACGTTAAATAAACTGAAGGCGGCACCTCTCCTATTTACGAAGCGGCAGCTTGAGAATGGGCGTATAAGTGCTGTAATTGCGAACAGTGGCTGTGCAAACAGTTTTACCGGTGAGCAGGGCATGAAGAATGCGGAAAAAATGGCTGAGCTTGTCGCTTCCGCCTTAGGAGTGATAAAAGAAGAAGTAGCTGTTTTGTCTACTGGCCCCATTGGGGCACAATTAAATATGGCGCTAATAGAGCAGCAGCTTGGGGAAGTTGCAGAGGGGCTAACTTCTGACGATACGGGTAGCACGGAAGCAGCGAAGGCCATTATGACCACTGATACCTTCCATAAGGAACATGCAGTAAGTATAGATGCTGGCAATGCCGAGAGGGTGGTAATAGGCGGAATAGCGAAAGGTTCGGGGATGATATTCCCTGATATGGCCACTATGCTCTCTTTTATTTATACCGATGCTGCTTTAAGCGAAGAAGCGCTGAGAAAGTGCTTGAAAGATGCAGTTGATAATTCGTTCAATATGATTGTGGTAGATGGCGATATGAGCACGAACGACATGGTATTGCTGGTAGCAACGGGTAGAAGTGTGACGGTAACAGAAGCGGATTTTAAAGCGGGTTTAAATCAGGTATGCAAAGCACTTGCGAAACAGATAGCGAGAGATGGCGAAGGTGCAACGAAGCTCATCGAAGTGCGTGTAAAAGGTGCTGTTGCTGACGCGAAAAATATAGCGAGGGAGATACTCAGATCGCCGTTAGTGAAGAGTGCTATATTTGGTGAACACATTGACCTTATGTGCGGTCGTATAATAGCAACAATTGGTAGTTCTGCTGCATATGTTAACTCTAAGGGGATGTCAATAAGCGTAAGAAACGAGAATGCCGATGCGATCTTAGCAGTGAAGAAAGGCGAATTTATGGATTTGTCAGACAGTGCGAGGAACATAATGAAAGGTAAAGAGCTATTCATTGATGTGGATATGGCGGCAGGCGAAGAGATCGAAGTAACTGCGTGGGGATGCGATTTATCTTATGATTATGTCAGGATAAATGCGGGGAAATAATAGATAAACGCAGATAAAAAAATACTCGTTGTGGTTGGTAATAGGGTTAGTTATCAGCGTAACTCTGATAGGGTTGGCTGCCGGTCTAAACCCGATTAATAAGCCCATCATCATATAGACTCAGAGGCCGAGGATTTGGAAGTTGCTATCTGCAACGCAGATCTCAGCGTTGTCAAAGAATAGCGGACAAAATACCTGCTTGCGGGGATAATTAAGGTCCTTTACGAAGGTATTGCATCGAGAATAGACACTACGAGTGTTCGCCTAAAGGCGATTGATCACATGATTGAGGTAGTGGAGCAGAATTTACAGTATGTCCTGGTCAGCAAGGATAAGATACTGAAGAACTTGATTTGAATGGCTGGGTTACGGTCACAAATAATGCGGGTACCACATTTAAGGACATCGCGCTTAAGCTTGTTGCTGGAGATGTGCATCGGGCGCCGGAAGAGGTTATGGAAGCAATTGGGGCGATTCTGTATGAAGTTGACGAGTTTGGAGCAAGTCAGTTCGAGGAGGAGGCCTTGTTTGAGTACCACAGGTATAACTTACAGAGGCGAACAACGTTAAAGAACAACGAACAGAAACAGATCTCGCTGCTGGAGGCGACGGGCGTCGATGTCGAGAAGGGATACGTATATGATGATATACCCCGCTGGTGGTGGTATGGAAGCGACTGGTCGGACACAAGCGAAAAGAAGGTTGAGGTGCTGCTTAATTTCAACAATAGTGAGGGAAATAATCTAGGTATCTATCCCACTACCGAATGGGACCGTTCGCGTGTTCACGAACGACAAAGAGGGCAAGCTGCAGGTTATAGGTGCGGATTCGATAGACCATACGCCGAAGGACGAGACAATAAGTCTATTCATTGGACAGGCATTTGACATACTCGGTGAGCGGACGCAGATGGACTATGGGCATACAAAGGTGTCTAACAATGAAATCGAGTGGTGGGTTCCGGTAAAAGCTAATTCTGAAAGCACTCTAACATATACCATAAGATACAAGAGAGGGTGATCCTGGAATGACAAAGTGCTTGGAACAATCATTTTCTTGCACTCCTAACAAAATTCGGGGCAAATGCTGTATAGGATGCAGCATGCAGATGAGCAAAAGAAGCAAGACAGTTCTTTGATATGATACCATCCATGCCATCTTTTATACCCTCACCACGGATCATTTTATAAGCGAAATCAACGTTTGATTCGAGTTTTATAGTAGAATGATGGAATTCATGCCCTCTAAACCGGCTGCCCTTTTCTCCTATGATACAATCCCGCTGGAGTTCGCATTCTATATAGTTTACTACCCTCTTCTCTTCAAAACTCACGGATCCGTTTATCACACCACAGAGCTCAAAACAGTCGCCCTTATATTCAAGCTCGTCCATCAGATACATCAACCCGCCACATTCTGCATATATAACACCATAGCCATCGTAAAAGTCTTTTATGGCGTTACGCATCTGCGTGTTCGATGAAAGCGTATCGGCATAAATCTCGGGAAAGCCGCCACCGATATACAACGCACCCACACCGTCCGGAAGCTGTTTATCCCTTATAGGACTAAAATATACGAGTTCCGCACCTGCCTGAACGAGTAGATCCAACGTGTCCTGATAATAAAAATTGAACGCCACATCAAATGCAACAGCAATCTTGACGTCTGCCAGTGCACTATTGCCCGTATGGAATATCTTTGCCTCCGGCATTTTCTGCGTTCGTGCCGATTTCGCAACAGCTAAAAACGCATTTAGATTGACATATTCCTCCACCGCTGCCCTTATCGTATCCAAAACGGTGTTAAACTCGCTCCCACCGGTTTCACATTCCGTAGCGGTAATCAAGCCGAGATGCCGCATAGAGATTCTCAGGTCGCTCTTACGAGGGATCTTACCGATAACGTTTACACCACAATACTTCGCTACTGCCTTCTCCGCTTTATCGCCATGTCTTTCGCTTCCAATATTGTTTAAAATCACCGCTGCGATCTGTACTTCAGGATCGAAACTTTTATAGCCGCTAACGACCGCAGCAACACTCCGCGTGATGCTACCCGCATCAATTACCAGTATAACAGGGCAGTCTAAGAGCTTTGCTATCTGTGCGGTACTCCCCACATCGTCGAAATAATTCAAACCCTCATAAAGCCCCCTTACGCCTTCTATTACCGCAATGTCCGCACCGTTACAATTCCTCGTATACAGCTCTTTCACTACGTCAGGCGGCATCAAGAAACCGTCCAGATTACGCGAGGGTCTGCCCGAAACTAATGTGTGAAAGCCAGGGTCTATATAGTCAAGTCCTACCTTGAACCCCTGAACCTCAAGCCCCATTGCCCGCAATGCACCTAATAGTCCGATACACACCGTAGTCTTACCTGCCGAACTCCTATCGCCTGCAATCAGTACCCTCGGGATGCTCATAGCTCTAACCTCCGCTCTATTTGAATATCAGCGTGAACCCACACAGATATATTGTCCGTCATGCTTGTATAAAGGAGGCATAGCATTTTAAGTTAAAAACTCGAAAAGCTTTTATACTTCAAAAACCGGTAATAGCTACATAGTGAAAGGAGAAAAGGAAGAATGGCTCAGGCGAAAATCGGTGATACTGTTAAGGTTCACTACACGGGCAAGTTTGGCGATGGTATGGTGTTTGATACCTCCATTGACGATGAACCACTGGAATTTAGAATAGGCGAAAGTCAGGTAATCCCCGGCTTTGAGGAGGCTGTAGTAGGAATGAATCCGGGCGAATCGAAAACCGTCAATATTCCGGTGGATAAAGCCTACGGCCCACATCGTGATGATTTGGTACAGGTAGTAGATCGAAAACAACTCCCGACGAGCGTGAAACCTGAGATCGGACAGCCGTTAGAAGGGCGTCAACCCGATGGCGAAATAGTTGTAGCCACTGTGACGGATGTCACGGAATCGCGCGTGACGTTAGATGCCAACCATCCGTTGGCCGGTAAAAGCCTTACTTTTGAGATCCAGCTCATAGAGATTGTCTAATAATGA
>QBUN01000421.1:13051-27166 GCA_013180565.1 Candidatus Methanophaga sp. GoMg3.2
CCACTCGCTTCTTATCCTGAACTCTTACGAAGGGTGGGTTATGCACTCGGGAAAATAATCAAAGAGGAATGTAAAGCGGTAAATAAAGTGGTAGGCGTAGCAATGACGGGAATACCCATTGCCTGCACCTTGCAGGGAGACTTACCCGCGCTATGGACTAGAAAGATAGGCGCTAGGTCCTTAGACGAATTCAAAAAAAACATTCGAAGTTATGGTGAACATAGATTGGTAGAGGGTGAGTTAGAAAATGGCGACCAGATAGCGGTTATTGATGATCTGGCGACAAAATTCGATTCCAAACTCGTTGCTATTGAGCAGATAAGATACGAAACGAAGAAAAGGGGTTTAAAAGTTGAATGTAATGAGGTGGTTGTTTTGTTAGACCGCGAGCAAGGAGCTGCGGATGTGGCGAGACAGAATGGTATTTCTTTTCATTCGCTCATTCCATTTAAATCAAAGGGAGTAAAATGGCTAAAACCTTCACTATCCGAGATCGAATACGAGGTCATTACAGAATATCTACGCGACAATGACAAATATCAGGATACTGAAGTTCAAAGGGGCTTATATAAGTTGTGTTTTTAACCGGATAACCTACTCAAGCCCTTCCAATCCATAATAGAATCGTTTCAACTTCGCTTTACCTCTCATGAGCATGAAATTCGCCTTCTGTACAATATACGCTATATAGGTTTCACTGCAAAATATCTCATTATCTTTACCCAGCGGCACATCCATTCTCTCCGTGCTCATTATCTCTACCATCACCTTTCCATTATCCTTTGAAATCGCTTTTATACCGCTGTATTTAAAGCCTGATTCGATCGCTATCCTTAACAATGTCTTCGCCTTCTCTAAACCTCTGCACGAGACGTGCAATATCGGTGACTGCGATATTAGCCATAGCTCCCCTTTTTTTGGCGTCTTTATCGTTTCTGATACTTCTTCCTTCGTTACCGCGCGATGCCACTTGCCTATAAACTCCGCTTCCCTCTTCGCTCCTATCTCGGGAATGCAAATCAAAGCGACCCGTCCAGAGCAACTGCTAGTTGTATAAAAATTTTCGAGGCGGTTTAGCTTCTCTATTATCCCCTCTACTTCTTCATCTGCACCCATTATACGCAATCGCTCAAGCGCCTTCTTCTTCTGCTCTTCAAATATAGTCATCATTAAACAGAAAAATTCCGAAACTTATTTATATTACCTCCTCGACTACCTATACGTAGAGGATAATACATAAGCCAAAAAGAGCGAAAAATGATAGAACCAGAAGCAATGCTAACGATATTCATGGCGACTGCGCTGTTAATCGTAGTCACGATAATCATGGCCTTATACCGCGCTACTCTTGGTCCCGAGGTATACAATCGTGTGGCGGCGGTGAATGTGATAGGGACAAAAACAATCGTTCTCTTAGTGATTATAGGCTATATATTCGAACGGCCTCTGTTCTTTGACATTTCTCTTCTTTATGCTCTGTTAAATTTCATCGGTACATTAGCATTCGCGAAATATTTAGAGAGGGGTGAAGTATGGTCGAGCTAATCGAGATGATTCTACTACCAATTGTGGTATTATTTCTGGCTGCTGGCGTATTCTTTATGCTTGCAGGTGCAATAGGGTTACTGAGATTGCCCGACTTTTACACGCGGCTTCATGCGACCGGGAAGTGTGACACGCTAGGTGAAGTCCTTATAATTACTGGGTTGCTGTTATATGATATTTACTATTATAGCCCGGGAGCGGAACTCTCGGTGCAACTTGTACCAGTGAAGCTGCTGTTCCTAATTGCTTTCATTTTCCTCGCCAATCCAACGGCGACACATGCGATAATGAAAGCGGCTTATAATACCGGTGTGAAGCCATGGAAGAAAGGGGATAGGAGGATGTGAAGATGGGCGAAAAGAGTAGTGCCAAATCAGGAAAAGGATTTGGGATATTCGTAACGTTTTGTGCCATGTTTCTGTTCTGGCTACTTCTATCAGGAATGCTCGATCCCATTCACGTCGGAGCGGGCATAATCTGCAGTGCAATTATCGCTTTTGTTTCCTATGACTTGCTGGTGACGCAAAAGTGGGATAAGGTGCTCCGGAAATCCGGTAAATTCATCATGTATGTCGTGTGGGAGTTGTGGCAGATACTACTGGCGAATTTCGATGTTGCATATCGAGTTCTACACCCGAAGATGCCGATAGACCCTTTAATAATAGAATTTGATACGTCTTTGAGGAGCGATCTCGCTATTGTTACCTTAGCTAATTCCATCACCCTGACTCCGGGAACGATAACGATAAATATAGATCAGGAGAAGGGCAGGTTTCAGGTGCATGCAATAGCGCATAAGCCCGCGGATGCGCTATTAGTGGACAAGACGATGCAGGAGAAGGTAGCTAAGGTGTTTATGGAAGAGTGATAAAAAGAAAATGATATGGCAGCTTGATCTCACACTGTTGTTTCTGATTGTGATAATCGCGATAGCAGCGATAACAGTGAGAGACCTTTTGAGTGCAATTATGCTCTTATGTGCTTATAGTTTCCTGATGGCTGTGGTTTGGGTGGAGATGCATTCAGTGGATGTTGCATTTACAGAGGCTGCTGTTGGCGCAGGGGCAACCACGGCATTTTTAATCGCCGCATTATCCAGGACGAAGAGGTGGGAGAAGAAATGAAGTCAATGTCTATAGCGGCACTGCTATTTGTACTCTTTTTAGGCGCTCTTTTCGTATATGTGGCTGAGGATATACCCGCTTTTGGCGATGCAAATTCCGCACCTAACCGATATGTTTGGCTGTTCGATGTGGATGCCGAGGGTATAGAGGATGATTTGAACCAGGGCAATATTCCTGCGAGTTTAGGTGATAAATTAGAAGGGCGTGGGTTTCCGTTACCTTCCGGGGTAGCGAAGCTAAAAGAAGGAGAATGGGATGCAGTTATCATTCCTGAGGAGAAGCATTACTATCCAAAGGAGCAGAAATATTACTTTATTGAGAAAAAAGGGGATAAACTGGATGTTTACCGGTATTCGCTTTACATTAGGTTTGTAGAGGAAGGAGAGCATGAGACGGAAGTGCCGAATATGGTAACTTATATTCTTGCCGATTACAGGGGCTATGATACACTTGGTGAAACCACCGTCATATTCACTGCCGGTGTGGCTGTCTTATTATTACTGAGGAGGAAGGAAAAGAGACCTGAATGAGCAATGCAAATACGTAAAGAGCCATTAATTATTCTCAATTCTTTGTTTTGGAGGCAAAATGCACGATGAATTCGAAGACTAGTGGTATGGGTGAAGGTAAAGGAGGGGATGTCGTTGTAGAGACAGTGGCAAGGCTAATGGTGCCATTTATCCAGTTATTTGGGTTATATGTGATTATACATGGTGCCGGTGGGCCTGGGGGCGGATTCCAAGGCGGAGTTATAATCGCCTCGTCATTTATCTTATATGTTATCGCTTTTGGTATTGTTAAAGCGGGTAACCGATTCTCAGAGGCAAAAAATACCATGCTGTTCAGTACTGGCGTGTATCTCTACGCTGGTGTAGGATTGCTATGTATAATCTGCGGTCTTGCTTTTTCTGCGCAGTTTCTCAATTATGGTTTCATACCATTAACACACCATTTTGAGGAGAACCGAGCTTTGGGTATGGACCTCGTAGAAATAGGAATCGGGATAACCGTGATGGCAGTAATCACATCTATATTCTTTAACCTTGTGTGGAAGCGAGAGGGAGAAGAAGTGGAGGGAGAAGACTAAAAATGATGGAATGGTTAATCGGAGAAGTATTTGATAAATATAATTACTGGATTTCCATTGTGCTTATGCTCATTGGGTTCTATGCGATGATTGCAAAGGACAATCTGATAAAGAAGATCATCGGGTTGAACATATTTCAGACTGCTATATTCCTATTCTACATATCGCTGGGCGATATAACAGGTGGAACCGAGCCAATCGTGATTGAAGGTCAAGATGTTTTATATGTGAATCCTTTACCTCATGTGCTTATCCTGACAGCGATAGTGGTAGGACTCGCCACAACTGCAGTCGCGCTCGCTCTCGTAATAAGGATGTATGAGGCATACGGTACGATAGAAGAATCGGAGATAATAGAGAAGGAGCGAGAAGCGGGGATGTAAACAAAATACTATATATTTTATTTGCATTTATGCTGCTTTTGCAAAAAGAGAGAGGAGAAAAAGAGAAAATGAACGAGAAGATATTGCTTGACGAAGAAGAGATCCCGAAGGCATGGTATAACATACAGGCGGACCTGCCTTCACCATTGGACCCGCCGATAAATCCTGCGACTATGGAGCCAATAAAGCCCGAGGATTTGGCGCCTATTTTCCCAATGGAATTGATAAAGCAGGAAATGAGTACAGAGCGATGGATCCCGATACCAGAGGAGGTAAGAGATATTTACCGGCTATGGCGCCCCTCGCCGTTGTATAGGGCTCTTCGGTTAGAGAAGAAATTGAAGACGCCTGCGAGGATTTATTATAAATGGGAAGGCGTTAGCCCGCCCGGCAGTCACAAGCCAAACACGGCAATTGCACAGGCCTATTATAATATGAAGGAGGGTATAGAACGGATAGCCACGGAAACGGGAGCGGGTCAGTGGGGTTCCGCACTTGCATTTGGTACTATGCTGTTCGGCTTGAAGTGCACGGTATATATGGTTGGTGCAAGTTACGATCGTAAACCATACAGGAAGGTAATGATGGAGATGTGGAATGCCGAGTTGTACAGAAGCCCAAGCAAGAACACGAAATTTGGAAGGAAACTATTAGAAGAGGATCCTGACACACCAGGTAGTTTAGGTATTGCTATTTCAGAAGGAGTAGAGGATGCCGCGACACACGAGGATACGCATTACGCCTTGGGTTCTGTTTTAAATCACGTTCTGTTACATCAATCAGTAATAGGATTAGAGGCGAAGAAGGCATTTGAGCAGATAGATGAATATCCGGATGTGATATACGGATGTGTAGGCGGCGGCAGTAATTTCTTTGGCTCTTGTTCCCCCTTCGTAGCCGATAAAATACGGGGCGATAAGCCAGACTTAAAAGTAGTCGGATGTGAGCCAATGGCATGCCCAACACTGACGAAGGGGCTGTATCTATATGATTTCGGTGACTGTGCAGAGATGACACCTCTGTTGAAGATGTTCACGTTAGGGCATACGTTTGTCCCACCACCGATTCATGCAGGTGGGTTGAGATATCATGGTGATGCACCCTTACTGTGCAAGTTAGTTAAGGACGGCTGGATAGATGCAGTGGCATATCATCAAAACGAGGTATTCAAAGCAGCGAAATTATTTGCCGAGACGGAAGGGATAATAATAGCACCTGAGACGGCACACGAAGTGAATGCAGTGATAAAGGAAGCGTTGAGATGTAAAGAAGAGGGCAAAGAGGAAGTGATATTCTTCAATAACAGCGGTCACGGGCATTTCGACATGGGGTCATACGATGTTTTTCTTAGAGGAAAACTGGTGGATTACGAGTATCCTGCGGAGTTGGTGAAGCAGTCGTTGGCTAAAGTGCCGAAGGTGTAAATAACCCCTTTTTTCTTTTCCTTTTTTTTGAAAGTTCATATCAATAGGCGGCAATTTTGATTCTACGCATATAAAAAGAGAGCGAAAATGGAAGAGGAAAGCGGATTGTGGATAGAAGAGAAGGTATTAGATAGGGATATCGCAGTATTCGAAGCAGGCGTCAAAGTAGGTGCTCTATACCATCAGTTTATAGGCACCCCCGTGGGTACGGAAACAGTAGAAGTGTTAGAGACTGCAATCGAGAGAAGCGTATCACTTCAGCCGTGGGTAAGCAGCGTGGAAGTGGAAATAGATAGAGAGAAGGTACGGGAGAACGAGAATGAGTTCAGATATTGTGAGTTACGTGGTGAAATGCTGGACGTTAATGTCGTTGTCAGGTATGAAGAAGTGGAAGTGCATGCGCGGGTGAAATACGAAGAGGATATGGGTTATCCCATGATGCGTGTAGAAAGGGTAAAAGTACTCATGAAGTAGTGCAGAAGTATCCGATTTTAGGAATAAAATCCTTCTTCCGCGATAACGTCTGTGGTATATGGCATTTGCCGTTCTGTACTACAACATCAAACGCCTTTTCAATTATACGCTTATCGCCTTTAACAAAGACCTCCTCACCCTGCTGTAGCGGATTTGTAATGAGAAGAGCCACTAAATCGTATCCTTTTTCATCAAATAACGCCCCCATTTCTAACATAATAGCAGCTTCTTTAGCGTTTATCTCTTCTTTATCTATTACCATTACTTGACTCACGGCAATTTTTTTATCACCCAGCGAATATTCTTTAAAATCATGAAGCAGGATCTCTTTGGCGGATTTACCTTTTATGTTTATACTTGCCTTTAAGAGTTCTTTACCATATTTGTCTATTTCAATGTCTGCGATTAGAGCTAATTTACGCGCTATTTCTTTATCTTGGTCCATTGTTGTTGATAATGTCAATATTAACGTATCGGATAGAATACCAGAAAGAAGCAATCCCGCTATATCAGGTGGAATGTCTATCTGATGAAGGAACATTAATTGCGCAACAATCGTACATGTGCTGCCAATAGGCTCATTGCAGACGTGAATGGGCATTAGAGTTGATATGTCCCCGACCCTATGATGGTCAATGATTTCCAATATATGCGCTTCTTGCACGCCATCAACAGCCTGCGAAATCTCATTATGGTCAACTAGAATAACTTTTTTGCTTATCGGATGCAGTAAATCCGTCCGGGTAACAATGCTAATTAAGCGATTATCGCTATCTACAATTAACGCACAGCGATATTTCGATTCTAAAACTCGCGGTTTCAATTCGGAGATACGCGTATAAAGTCCTGCTACCGGGACATTCTTCGACAATATCGAATAGAGGGGGGTGGATAGATCAAGTAATCTTGCGGTAGTAAAGGTATCATGAGGCGAAGAGATGACCAAAGCTCCCTTTTTAGTTGCTAACCTACGGACTTCATGGCTAATCGCGGAATTACCCGTAATTATAAGAGCCGAACAGTCAGCATTGATCAAATCTAATTGGATGTCATATCGATCGCCTAAAATAACAATGTCCCCAGGTCGAATTTTGTTTACAATCGTTGCTTTTTGCATCGCCGCGATAAAAACCCGGCCCGTTAAACTTTCAATCTTATTCGGATTCGCAATTACCTTCCCATTTAATGTACTGACTAAGATATTCAGGTCAATCGGAGTTGTTGATAAGTCCTTGCGTCCCAGATTGCCGATGTAATATTCGGCGATGTCCTTTAGACCAACGATCCCCAATAACTTTTTACCTGAGTCTACGATCGGAACAGTGCGGATATTCTTTTCCCTTATTAAAGTCGCCGCATCTCTTATCGAGTTATTAGGTGATGCTACAATGGGATCTTTCAATTCCATATCACTGACGGTAGCGGCAAGACTTTCTATCTCCATCGGTGACTCAATTTTAAATCGGTCGAGCACAAACTTTGTTTCGCTATTCAAACTACCAGCTCGGGCCGGGGCATAGATGTAGCGCTTATCCAGGACATTTTTGAAGTATGCGTAGCCTATAGCGGAACAGACGGAATCAGAATCCGGATTTTTGTGGCCGATAACAAACACTTGCTTCTGAATGTTCATGAACTATGCATTCCTTTTGATAGCTTAAATAGCTTTGTGTATGCGGAAGGAGCTCTTTACTGCTGCGATAAAGTCCTCTACAAAGTCCAATGCCTCCGGTAGTATCTTGAATACAGCATAAGCAATAGCAATCAGAGCAAGCAGTGCGAATATTCTTGCAATTACGTTGTGAGCGATAAAAAAGCTGTCGAGTGGTGGGCCAAACCAATTCTCGAAATACGCTGCGCTGACAAAAACGTCTCTGGCTATATTCAATACATAAATAACCGGTACCGAGACAAAAAAGGCTTTTAGCTTTCGTCTTATTGGTGCGTTTACACCAAAGATCAGTCCAATAAATATAACCATGCCCTGTATCGCAGTGCAAGCTAAGATTATCGTTATCGGTTGATAGATTAGATGAAAAGAACTGTCGGTTGTGTAAATGCAGGAAGGCTGGACCATATAAACGCCCACATTGAAACTATTTAGCACAATAGCGGTGATTTTAGCGGTAATGAATATGAGCGAATCACCGAGAAAGGTGATCTCGGCGAAAGGGAAGTAGAAGACAGCAGCTATAAGCGCGATTTTTGTTAGCGTGTAAAGCGAATCCTCTTCTCTTCTTTCGCTTAGCGTTGGCCTTAGCATAATGAAAGCTAAAATAAGCGATAACACAAGAAGTACGAGGACTAAAGAAGCGTCAAAGTATTCTTCCTTAGCTAAGTAATCGTCCGCCTCGAAATAGCAGTAACCGGCGATTAATATCCAACCCGGAGCGCTTACCGCTCTCTTATGCACTAACAGCGCCAGAAAGAGAAAGCCTATTGCAATAAACGGGAGGCTGAACTGGATGACCGATTCAATCATAAATATCTAAGGATAAAAGTGTTATAAAAAAGAAATGAACTTCTCTCACCAACCTTTATAAAGTGGTAACCTAAAAGATTCAAAGGCGAATGGCGAAAGCGAAAAGAAGATGAGAAGAAAAAGGAAGACAAACCCACAGCTTGATAAGCTAATAGATGATTTGAATAAGAATGCAAGAGAAAGCAGTGCACCTATATGGCGCGATATAGCGAAGCGGTTAGAGCGACCACGAAGGAATTACGCAGAGGTGAACTTGAGTAGGATAAATAGATATTCAAATGCAAATGATACGATATTAGTGCCTGGGAAGGTACTGAGTGCGGGAGCGATTGATAAACCGGTTACTGTTGCCGCATTGGGATTCAGTAAAAAGGCGTACGAAAAAATCAGTAATGGCGGGAAGTGCATACGTATCGAGGAATTGATAAAAGCAAATCCTAAAGGATCCGGTGTGAAGATAATCGCTTAATTCAATTTAATAAAATAACATAAGATAACAAAGGCGATGGAAGAGGAAATGGAGATAGTAGATGGGGATGGTCTCATTTTGGGTAGATTGGCGAGTGGAGTAGCGAAAGAATTGCTAAACGATACGGAGAAGGAAATCGCAATCGTTAACGCAGAACGAGTGGTAATAAGTGGCTCAAAAGTGAGAACTTTTAAGGATTACAAACAGATGAAGGACAGAGGCTCCAGAGAACAAGGACCTTTCTTCCCTAGAATGCCTGATAGAATTCTAAAGCGAACAATAAGGGGGATGCTCCCCTATAAGCGGGCAAGGGGCAAAGATGCACTCTCACGAGTGAAAGTTTATCTGGGCATACCAGAAGAATATGAAAAGATGGAACGGAAAAGGGTAGAATATGCAGAGGCTTATAGGTTGTCTCGTAAATACGTAACCTTGGGGGAGGTGAGTGAAAAGTTAGGATGGTCACCAAAGCAAAGGTAAAAACCAAAGCAAAGGTAAAAAAGGTAGTTAATCAGGTAGGTAAGAGGAAGACTGCAGTTGCACGAGTAACGATAAAAGAGGGTAAGGGAGAAGTGAGGATAAACAAGAAGCCACTGGAAATAATGGAGCCAGAAGTGGTAAGAACAAAAATATCAGAACCTTTGTTTATCGCTTCCCAGCTTCCGGATGTTGATATTGAGGGCATTGATGTGGCGGTAAATGTAAAAGGGGGCGGTTTTATGGGGCAGGCAGAGGCTGTTCGGACCGCTATAGCTCGTGGATTAGTGGAGTGGACGGCAAGTGAACTGTTGAAGGAGTCTTATCTGGAGTATGATAGAAGCTTGTTCGTCAGTGACATGCGGAATAAGGAGCTAAAAAAAGCCGGTGCAAAGGGTGCAAGGGCAAAGAGGCAGAAGTCTTATCGGTGATGGGTTTATGATTCCTGTTAGATGTTACACATGTGGAAGAATTGTATCAGACGTTTGGGATGTCTATAAAGAGCGGATAAAGCAAGAGGATCCGGGGCAAGTGCTGGACGATTTGGGTGTAAAGAGATACTGCTGTCGGCGAATGCTTCTAACGCACGCAGAGTTGATAGACGAGATTGCACCGTATGAATGATGGGGGTTGTAGGGTAGCTTGGACTATCCTTCGGCGTTCGGGATGCCGAGACCTGAGTTCAAATCTCAGCAACCCCATTTTGTCATATTAGGGTTAAAGGTCGGTTTTCTTGGAAGAAAAAAGAGAGAAATACACGAAATATGAAAAAGCGCGTATCATAGGTGCACGAGCACTGCAGATAGCTATGGGTGCGCCTGTGCTCATAGAAACAGAAGAACTAGACCCCACGGAGATCGCTATCGAGGAATTTGAAAAGGGTGTTGTTCCTATAACCGTGAGGAGGGAGGACTAATATCAAGTTCCTTATAGGATATTAGGTGGTTGAAAATGGTAGAAGAAGAGAGGAAGGAAGAGATAAAATTGGGGTTTGTCGTCTCTGAGTTTCACAGGGACATTACCTATCAGATGGAAATATTGGGGAAGGAACATGCGGCGTTTCTTGGGGCGACAGTATCTCGCAGCATATATACGCCTGGAACGTTTGACATGCCTCTTGCAGTGAAGAAACTGCTAACAGACAAAGAGCAGGAAGTAGATGCAGTTGTCACTCTGGGCTGCGTAATCGCTGGTGCAACCAAGCATGATGAAGCGATAGCATCGCAGCTCACGCGGAAAATAATGGACCTTGCGCTGGAATATGATAAGCCGGTTACTTTGGGCGTGGCAGGGCCTGGGATGACGAGGTTAGAAGCGCAAGAACGTGTTGACTATGCAAAAAGGGCAGTCGAAGCTGCGGTAAAGATGGTGAAGAGATTGAGGGATTAAGAATAAATCCTAAATACTAAATTCAAAAAATAGATTTTATTTAGTTCGTTCTTGAAATGGATTGGTCTTCATATGCCCGCTCAATTAATTAGCCCTATTTAATAAAGGATAGCAATCACAACGATGCAAACAAAAGCAAAAGTAATTGTACTTCTTTTTACTATTCTTATTGCTCTCGCTATATGTTCCACGCTTGCAACTCCAAAGCCTTCTCCCACCGTGTAATAGCCGATCTTCTCCAGCTTCACTTTTAATGCATGGCTCATCGCGACTATTGTCAAATGCACACCTTCAGTCTCGTTCACGGTTTTCCACACATCCTTCAATTTTGCCTTACTTGCTAATATTAACAGTCCAACGGCAATCCGTTCGGGTATGTAATTCAGCACGTCATCTGCTTTTGCCGAGAACCAGCCGAAATGAATGTATCGCCTGGTTTTATAGCCCACAACTGCATCTAAGGTATTTACCACTCGATAGACCATAGCACCAAAGACGCCGAAGAAAGCGAAATAGAAGAAGGGTGAGATAACGCTATCGGTCAAGTTCTCCGCCACCGATTCAATGGTTGCAGAGTTGAGATGCTCATCATCCAAATCAGATACGTCTCTGCTGACCATCTTTCCCACTGATGCTCGTTTCGATTTTAGATTATCCGCTTGCCACGCTTTCCGACCAAATCGTTCTAAACCACTTATCGTGAATGTCATCTTGAAAATAAGCGACCCCAAAACGATGTATACGAGTTCTGGTAGACAAGGGAGCATTAAACAAGGCAAGGAGAAGCTAGAAATTGTAAGCAGTGCATACACCACACCAAGGATCTTTTCCCTTCTCGCTCTTCCACGCCTCGTGATTCTGTCAAAGAGATACATTAACCGGCTTATCCATACGAGGGGATAATATTTCTCTATCTTCTCCGGTGGGTCGCCAATGGTCAGGTCTATAAGTATAGCAATAGCGAAAATAACGATCTGATCTATGAGCAATTTTCGGGTTTGTAACTGTAACGAGCTCATAAAATTCCAAAACAGAATATGAGACAGTAGAACAAAACAAATTAGGAATAGGGAGTAGAGAATAGGTAAGCCACCTATTTGACTACGGGTTACATGACTATGCGCTACGGGTTTTTTCATTGTAGATAAAGTACTACTACCTATAAATTTAATTTGGGACGCAGATTTACACAAACCTTTTCTTAAAAAGAAAAGCTTTACCAAAAGAACATTTGTGTTTTTCTTTTAGCACAGGTTTTCTTTTTGTAAAAAAGAAAAAGTGTTGTGTTAATCTGTGTCAATAATTATTTAATTTTAGTTGGATATTATGCTTTCTTGATTCGTTCAGACCATAACATAAATACGTCCCCCCTCCCCTAAAATCTACCGTTCCACCTCTGTGCTCTCGAATAAATAAGAACCAATACCCACCATGCCAATCGAAAACACAGTAATCATAACAAAATCGAGCAGTATAGGGACTCCGGAAGCTTCTGCGCCGAGTAGAACGCCCCTTAAACCATCTACACCATACGTTAACGGATTCGCATAACAAACGGGAACAAGCCAGGACGGCAGATCCTGTACGGGAAATAACGCACCCGAGAGTAAAAAGGTAGGGAACATGACAAAGTTTACAATCAATGTAAACCCTTGCATGTCTCGCATCCGTGACGCGAAGATCAAACCCAAGCCAATAAAGGTAAACGAAATCAAGCACATGAATACTATTGCGAGCATAACAGGAATTACACCGCGGATTTTAAAGCCTAGCAACGTGCTGAGCGCTAAGATTAAGAGCCCTTGCATTATCGAAATGGTAGAGCCTCCTGCGGTCCTGCCTAAGACAATAGAAAGTCGTGATACCGGCGCCACCATCACCTCCTTCAGAAACCCGAACTCCTTGTCCCAGAGCACGGAAATGCCCGCGAACATCGAGCTGAAGAGCAAAGTCATGCCGATTATCCCGGGCGTGAGAAAAGCGACATAATCTACTCCCGCTGGCAGTCCTGGCATAGAGGCGTGCTCTAATCCTAAGCCCAGAAATATGAGGAAGAAGATAGGCATCCCTAAAGAGCCAACAACTCTGCTCTTTGCACGCCACATGCCTTTCATCTCTCGCAGCCACAGCACGTAGATTGCTTGAACACTTAATGTCAGTTTCATTCCCTTATCCTCCGCCCAGTGAAATGCAAGAAGACATCCTCCAAGCTCGGCTTCCTCATATTCACTGATTTTATCTCTAGTCCCGATTCCCTCGCATGTTCCATTATTGTTGGTATTCGTAAGTCTGCTCGCTCCATCTTCAACGTTACAAAGCCGTTATGCGCCTGGACGTCAGTAACAAAATCAAGATTTTCAAAAATGCTCACCGCATTCGGGGTGTTCAATTCCAATGTGACTAAATCCGACCCGATCAAATCCACCAACTTTCTCGGGCGGTCAAGTACAATTATCTTGCCCCTGTCTATAATCCCTACACGATCACAGAGATACTCCGCTTCTTCCATATAATGCGTGGTTAATACAATCGTTACGCCTTCTCTTTCGTTTAATTCCTTTATGTAATCCCATGTTCGTCTTCGCGTTTGCGTATCCAAGCCCAAAGTGGGTTCGTCTAAGAAGAGTATTTTGGGGCGGTGAATGAAGCCTCTTGCAAGTTCTAAGCGGCGATTCATACCGCCTGAATACTTGTCCACTACGATGTCCGCTTTCTCTTCCAGTTCCACTAGCTTTAGCAATTCTGCAACACGCCGCTCCCGCTCACCACGTTTTATCCCGTACATACGTGCATGGAAATCCAAATTCTCGCGTCCGGTCAATCTCCGGTCCAAAGCGGGTTCTTGAAATACGATCCCTATGCTCGCCCTTACCTTTTCCTTTTCCTTGGTAACATCGAAGCCCGCTACTTTCGCCATTCCCGATGTGGGCTTCAACAATGTGGTCAGTATCTTTATCAAGGTCGTCTTACCTGCACCATTAGGACCAAGTAAAGCAAATATCTCACGCTCTTCCACTGTAAAAGTGATCTGATCCACAGCAGCAAAGCTAATACCCTTGCTATTGAACCTCTTTGTCAAATCCGTTACTTCTATTACTTGCATCTAATACTGTTAAGGTGCGCATCCTTTACAAACCTTTCTTTCAAGAATGTTTAATCGCAAGTCAGAATTTCGCCTCTTCTCTTATTTCTCCAACATGACAACCTGGCTACGACCTATCCGGGGCTTATCAATTACTTTAAAACCATTCTGTTCAGCAA
>QBUN01000362.1:0-6771 GCA_013180565.1 Candidatus Methanophaga sp. GoMg3.2
CAGGCTCAAAGATAGCACTTGATGTGATAGCAAGAATAGAGGGCGAGATCGAAGAGCTGCACACGCTTAAAAGCGTGGATATAGTTGACCTGAACAGAGTGAACCCAGCATTTAAAACAATTATATTAAAAACCGGTGTGAATATATATGATGGCAGAAGAAGCAGGACTTGAAAGTTTCGAGCACGCGATTTTAAGGCTAGAAGCTGCTTTGCAGTACGACCCGGAGGTATTAGATATCGCTCTGGACGCAGTTATTCAGCGGTTTGAATTTACTTTTGAGCGGGCCTGGAAATCAATACGGTTAGCAGCAAAAGCAGTTGGCTATGATTGCAAATCGCCACGTGAATGCCTGAAACTAGCCTATAAGATGGAATGGCTAGAAGACGAAGAGAAATGGTTGAGCCTTCTAGAAGCCCGAAATCTGACTTCGCATACCTACGATCAGGAGACAGCTATAGAGGTGTATGAAACAGTGAAAGATAACTTTGAAGTATTTAAAAGCCTGTTAAAAGAATTGAAAAAGGAAATCTGATAGTTGTATAATTACGATGAAGATACAGGATGCAGGAGGAGGTTAATGGCATTTCAGACGTATAAGGATTTGAAGATTTCATATGTGCTCGGTTAAGGGATTGATGGATACATCATGTAATTTTTAAACTTGCCCCAAAGAGCTAAATACAACCGACCTTTTAAAGAACCCCCACGCCTATGAGATTATTCCGTAATGACCTATAACAACACATTTACGACACAGATTTACACAGAACAGAGTGCACTGATTTATTTGCAATCTCACTCGCAAGAAACATCAAGCCCCAATTCCTCATACATCTCTTCTACATCTTTTCTAAGTTTTTTCAAGCTATAATCCAACTTTATACCCCGCTCTTTCAGTATTTCTAACATCTCCGTTGTACAGATACCGGTAATTTCCGCAGCTTCTCTCAGTGACACCTTCCTCTCTTCGAATATCTTTGCTGCAAATTCCTTTCGGTCCTCTTCGATGCCCTTCGCCAACAATTGCCTCGCCTATCCTATGTGTTATTGTTTCCGATTTCTTTTTAAGTGATGCACATAAAAACAATAGATATTAAGCATTTTGTTTGGAACGCGAAAGCTCTAAAACAAAGGGCTTTAGGTTTTATTATTGTATAGGAGGCTATTGAACTTAACGAGTTCGATATAAAGACACTGGAAAACCGGCTTTATGAATGTGATCGAGACCCTGAAGAAGCATGAGAAGGAGATAAAAGCGAGATATAGTGTGAAGCGAATAGGGCTATTCGGCTCTCATGCTAGGGGAGAGCAGAAAGAGACGAGCGATATTGACATACTTGTGGAATTCGAGAAGCCCACCTACGATAACTTCATCGAGCTAATCTTCTTCCTCGAAGAACTCACCGGGAAAGAGATTGATCTGGTTACTTCTAAAGGGCTCAGTCCGTATCTCAGCTCTGCTGTGAAGAAGGAGGTGATATGGTGTGAATAAAGACGCGGCTTTCTTGCAGCATATACTTGATGAGACGCAATTTATCCTGAAAAACTGTGAAGGGCTGGAGCTCCAGGATCTGATGAACGATGATCTTCTCCAACGAGCTTGCTTACGGAGTCTTGAGGTTATCGGCGAGGCGGTGAAGAATGTATCTGAAGATCTCAAGACACAGTATCCCGATCTTGAATGGAAGAAGATCGCAGGTTTACGGGATAAATTAATTCATCACTATTTCGGTATTGACTGGGACATCGTCTGGAATGTTATCACAAATAGACTACCTCTCCTGGAAGATAAGATAAAAAAATTAATCGAGAAGGAATTTAGAATATGATATGACCTCCCTCGGCGGCGAACGAAGTTCTGTACAGAACACCTTAATTGCGTATGCAACGGGAATCGGCTGGGAATACATCAGCCCTGCCGATGCTCTGCGACTGAGGAGCGTAAAAATCGGCTTTGTATTCCGCGAAATATTCATCAATCAGATGTTATGTTTGAATCCCGATTTCATGACCCAGCAACTGGCGGAAGAACTGATCAAGCGGCTCGAACGCATTCTACCAAATATAGAAGGCAATCTTGTTGCCTGGGAATACCTCAAAGGCTTGAAAACTATATTCGTCCCTAATGAAAACCGTGAACGGAACGTTGTGTTCATTGATACTGAGAACATAGACAGAAACATATTTCAGGTAACAGACGAGTTCGCATTCACCAGCGGTAGTGAGACAATCAGACCGGACATCGTCTTCCTTATCAATGGTGTCCCGGTATTCCTAATAGAAACAAAAGCAGCGCACAAGATTGACGGGATCGCGGAAGCGCTGGACCAGATACGGCGGTACCACCGCGAATGCCCCGAATTGCTGGCGATCCTGCAGCTTTACGCGCTTACACACCTCATCCGCTATTATTACAGTGTCACGTGGAACACATCTGCAAAAGGTCTCTTCAACTGGAAAGAAGAAACAGTTGGTGATTTCGAAACGCTCGTCAAGACTTTTTTTGATAAACACAGGATTGTTAAAGTCCTCACGGATTTCATTCTCTTTACACGTCAGGATGACGAGCTAAAGAAAGTGGTGCTGCGACCGCATCAGATGCGTGCAGTGGAAAAACTGATCGAACGTGCAAGAGCCACCGAAAAGAAGCGCGGTCTTGTATGGCACACCCAGGGCTCTGGCAAGACATATACCATGATCGTAGCCGCACAAAAGATCATAGAAAACCCGAGCTTTGAGAATCCTACGGTCATTATGCTCGTGGACCGAAACGAACTGGAGACGCAACTATACGGCAATCTTGACGCTGTCGGTATCGAACAGATAGAAGTAGCTGCGAGCAAAAGAGATCTAAAAGAGTTGTTAGCAAATGACAGAAGAGGGCTCATCGTCACCATGATCCATAAGTTTGAGGATATGCCAGAACGCATGAACACAAGGGAGAATATCTTTGTGCTCGTGGACGAAGCGCACAGGACAACCGGCGGGAAACTGGGCAACTATCTCCTGGGTGCGTTACCCAATGCCACCTATATCGGATTCACGGGCACGCCCATAGATAAAACAGCATATGGCAAAGGAACGTTCATCACCTTCGGCATTGACGATCCACCACATGGCTACTTGGATAAATACAGCATAGCAGAGTCAATAGCAGATGGCACAACGGTTCCGCTGCATTATACACTTGCGCCTAACGAACTGCTCGTGGATAAAGAAACACTCGAACAGGAATTCCTGGATCTTGTAGAAGCGCAGGGTATGAGCGATGTCGAAGAGCTCAATAAGGTACTGGAAAAGGCAGTTACACTTAGAAACGAACTTAAAAGCCCAGACCGGGTAGAAAAAATAGCCCGATATGTCGCTGACCATTATAAAGAGACTATCGAGCCTATGGGCTACAAAGCGTTCCTTGTCGCTGTAGATAGAGAGGCATGCGCACTCTATAAGGTGGAACTAGATAAGCATCTACCTGAAGAGTATTCTACGGTGGTCTATAGCCCGGGTTACAATGACCCACCCGAATTAGCTAAGTATCATCTCTCTACCGAAGAGGAGAAGAGGATACGGAAAGCATTCCGAAAGCCCGATGAGCTACCGAAGATACTGATTGTAACGGAAAAACTGCTTACGGGTTTTGATGCACCTATCCTCTACTGCATGTATCTGGACAAACCCATGCGTGACCATGTGCTGTTACAGGCGATTGCACGTGTGAACAGACCATATGAAGACGAAGATGGACGTAAGAAACCATCCGGATTTGTTCTGGACTTTGTCGGCATATTTGACAAGCTAGAGAAAGCGCTTGCTTTTGACTCGCAGGACATCGAGGGCGTTGTCAATGATATAGCAGTCTTAAAAGAGCGGTTTATTGTGTTAATAGAACATGCCCGGCAGAGCTATATCTCGCTTATAGACCGCAAAACACAGGACAAAGCTGTTGAAGCGGTACTGCAGCATTTCATGGATGAAGAGAAGCGGCACGAATACTATCTCTTCTTCAAAGAAATAGCCGACATCTATGACATCCTATCCCCTGATGCGTTCTTGCGACCGTACATAGCGGATATGGAAACACTGACGCGAATGTATAAAATATTGAAAGAAGCTTATGAACCCGGCATAGCTATTGATAAGAGTTTCTCACGCAAAACCGCGAAGTTGGTACAAGCGCATACAAAAACCGGTACGATAAAGCCTGCACTTACGATTTACGAGATCAACGAGCACACAGTAAAAGAAATCGAGGAGAGCACAGCGTATGATACCGAGAAGGTCTTTAACCTTATAAGAAGCATAGAAAAGACGATTAAGAATGACGTTACTCAAAAGCCATATCTGATCTCCATTGGCGAACGGGCCGAACAGATAACCATGCTCTTCAAAGAACGGCAGAGAAATTCGCAAGAGACTTTAGAAGAACTGAAGAAAGTCATAGCTGAAATAAACGCTGCAAAACGGGAACAGGCAGAAAGAGATATGCCGGTTGAAATCTTCTCTATCTTCTGGCTGTTCAAAAACGAGGGTATTGACAAACCGGAAGATAAAGCAAATCAGATGAGACGGGTTTTAGAACAATATCCACACTGGCGCACAAGTGAGCGTCATGAACGCGAAGTCAAACGCGAGCTCTATTCGGTACTGTTCCAAGCCGGGATACATGATACGCATATGATTACTACGTTGGGTCAGAAGACAATGAATGTACTGATGGGCGGTGTGGGATGATCACAAGAGAAGAGTTCAAGCAGGATGTGTGTGCATGGGCGCAAGAGATCGGCGTTGTGCCGAAAGAAATCCATATACGAGAAATGACCCGTAAATGGGCGAGTTGCTCCAGTAAGGGACGGTTGACCTTCGATCCGTCACTACTAAAAGAAACTGAAGCGGTTCGGTCTAAAGCAATAGTACATGAACTGCTTCATCTTAAATATCCAAATCACGGTAGGATGTTCAATGCGTTGTTGAAGACATATTTGGGGCGGAAGGACGATAAAAGCCTTTCGTTACTTTTGGCTTCATAGTGGGCATTTTCTCTGAGTTGGAACTTTTTCTTGGGCATTATATATCATATCAGCGATTTAAGTCTCATCGGGCTGCCTATGAGAATTAGCAAAATAATCGCCCAACGGCTCAAAGAGACGCCTCTGGAACGGATGTCAGACATCCGTAGAGCGATAAATGACAACCGGCAGGAACAACATATCGAAATATTAGTAAATGATGAAAATGTCCGATTGAGAGGATTTCCCCACTATAAAGGCAGGTAGCCGAAGGCAATTATTGATCCTATAGTTTTGCTGTAAAATAAGTTTATTTGTTTAATAGCTATTTTATAAAATATGAACATCCTCGACGAAATAGTGACCGAAATATTCCGGCATGATAAAGAATTAGCACCATTATTAACATCGATACTCAAACAGAAACTCGGTATTAGCATAAGCGAATTCAGTGAAAGATCGGGCATTCCTGCAAGCACGCTTTACAAAATCATCTCCGGCGAGCGGGACCCGAACTTGCGTACATTCAGAAGGATACTATTTACGATAAAGGAGCTAGACAGTGGCCATGTAAAGAAGGGGAAGAATTTTATCGCTATTGTTTGCTCACGCGGATGTTTGGAAGTATTAGAAAAAACGACAACAAAAGTAGGGAAAGATATTTTTGACCTAAAGGAATATGCAGTTAGCAGCATTGAAGAAGCGATAATAGCAGCAATAAAAGCAGAACGGGACGGTGCATCCGCACTTGTATGTGCACCCATCGTCAGTTCAACAGTTGAAAAGGTGGTTAGTATCCCAGTAGCAACGATAAGGCCAATATCAAGTGTTGCTCGTGCTGTTGAACTAGTTGCGAAGAAAGTGACTTAAACCACAAACTTTATCTCTCTCCGAGCTAGTCATAGGGACGCAGTTGCTCTTATCACACACTACCAGGCAGCGTTTTCCTCGATGCGACGAAAGCGTCAACACCGCCTCGAGTAGTTTCGTAGATGTGATCAGCTCCAATCGCATCTTCAACCCCCATCCGGCGCATCTTGTCTCGCAGTGGATCCCTCACGTGGGAGAGGAACATAACAATATTTTTACTGTTCAGTTCCGTGTTCAGCTTTATCAGCCGATATGCGCCTGTAATGTCAATATCGTTCATGGCTTCTGCGTCAATCAGAACAGTTTTCACTGGTTCCTTGGCTTCGGCGATACAGCGCTTCACCTCACTAGCAAAAAAGTTGCAATTGAAGAATATGAGTCGGGCATCAAAGCGGAAGATAAGCAGCCCGGGAATCGTTTTTGCATCCGTTCGTCGCTGGATGTCGCGGTAATAGGTCCTCTCACCAGGGACTCTGCCCAAAACGGCTGTGCCCGGATGGGATGCCTTCTTGATCAACACCAGAAGCGAGAGGACAACTCCCAGACCTACGCCCTGTAACACGCCGAGGGTAAGCACACCAAAGAAACAGATCATGCCCAGCGTAAACTCGGTACGACTGAGTTTCAGTTCTTTCTTGAGTTTTGCAGTCTGATCAAGACCAATCATAGCCATGATCACGATGGCCGCCAGTGTCGCTTCTGGCAGGTTGGTAAATAGCGGCATTAGGAAAACTAATGTCAGGATCGCCAGGATGCCGCTGACGACATGGCTGATCTGAGTCTTCCCACCCGCCCCCATAGCTACCGATGTCTTCGACAGGCTGCCGGCAGCAACAAATCCCGTGCTTAAGCCCGCGCCCAGATTAGCAGCGCCTAGGGCAACCAACTCCTGA
>QBUN01000362.1:6907-11083 GCA_013180565.1 Candidatus Methanophaga sp. GoMg3.2
CCATGGGCGGCATGCCCATGCTAAGCGTACCAATCACGTCAACGCCGTTAGCTGTCAGGTCCAGGGTGGAAACCAGTACAATGGAAATAATAATTGTCATGAGTGCAGCCGGCAATTTCGACACATACCGCCCGATAGCGAAGATTGACACGAGGCTGCCAACACCGAGTGCCAGCGTTGTTAGGTTGGCATCGGGCAGCGCCTGGATAATCGCCCAGAGTTTATCAAAGAAATCGTCACCACCGCCTTCAATGCCAAACAGCTTGGGCACCTGACCTATGATTGTGACCATGACAACCCCCTCGAGAAAACCGGACATCACCGGCATCGAGATAAAGTTGGCTATCCATCCCATCCGCAGTATTCCAAACACTATGAAGAATACTCCAACCGCTATTGCCATCGCCGATGTTAGCGCCAGATACTCAGCCGCACCAACAGCAGCCACTGCGCCAACGGCACTGGCGGAAATCAGCGCCACCGCCGAATCTGGTCCCACAACCAGCCTGCGTGACGTGCCGAAAATGGCATAAAAAAACAGCGGTAGGGGGAGAGTATATAGCCCCATTATCGGGGGCACTCCGGCAATCCCGGCATAAGCCATTGCCTGCGGTACAAGCACCGCCCAGATGGTCAGTCCCGAAATGAGATCGTAGCGCAGCCAGGAGGGCTTGTACTCTGGCAGCCATCTCAGGATCGGCAAGTACCGCTGGAGCAGTTTCTTATAGCCAGTTGAACTTGTTTCGTTACTCATAGATGGTGATTGCGGAAATTATGTGCTGAGTATGTGTTATAAGTAATATATTTGTAAACACAAAAAGAAATACCAAAAAAAACTTAATAACTGTATAAATAATGGTGTTATTGGTGATAGAAGTACTTCCTCCCAATTCCAGACCTGGTCTGTCAATCCAGCAGCGATTGCAGGAGTACGTTTTTGCTTCCCTTTGCCCCTGCCGAGCGTCAAACTCATATGTGGCCTAACGAAATTATAAACTCGTGAGATGCGTACCTCGTCCCATTCTTTCACCATCCTGGGCTGATACGGACAGAGCCATTGCAGCCATTACTAAAAGGGCTAAGAAGCCCAGCAATACAACTCCTTTTTTTACCTCCTAGTCATGAATTAAAAAATAAGGGGGTTACCCCCCTCAACCACAAAGCACGCACTCATCAACAATCTCGCCAGAGTCGCTTATCGTCTTTAAGGATACCTTGTCCCCATCCACACTGACCATGCAGTAGTGCTTGGATGGGTAGAAGACCTCAACGTCTCCAGACCACGGCGTCTCTTGTTGCGCATAGAATGGTGCACCAGCTCCACCTGAGATAATCTGCCAGACGGAATTAGTGAAATTCGCATTCGCGGATCCGTCAAGGTGCACAGGTGTCTCACTGTCTACACACATTCTGTTGTAGTTGTGCTCGTCGCCAAAGAATACCGCTACCACCTTGCCATTCTGGCTGATCGCCTCCCAGAGCTCATCCCTGCGCTCAACCACATATGCCCGGTCTAATGGGTTGCCCTCGTAATCTTCGTTTTCAGTGCTGTCTCCGCCATTGTACCACTGTGCATCCTGAAGGTGTCCACCATTAGGGAATGCTGGCTCGTGTGCGAACATAAAGACATGCTCTATCGACGGATTGTTCTTTGTGTCGTCCAGGACATTCTTAATCCATTCAAGCTGGTTGTCCATCACATATCCCTCCAGGTTTCCACCGAAGTCCTCTGGATAGTTACACCACCAGTAGTTCGTGTTAAACGCGATGAACCTGGTGTTCCCATAATCAAAGTAGTAAACGTTCTCCTCGTAGCTCGGTGCGCTCGTATTCTCTGGATCCGGGAAACTGTTTGCCGGATTTACAAACTCCTCGGCAAAGATCGTTTCCGCACTCTTATCGCCATCCGCATCTTGCTTGTCAAATTCTATACCATACTTACTTCCGTCGTCATAGGCGTCCATCACAGCTTCATGGTTCCCCATACCCTCGTAGATCGGAATATAGCATCCAATCTGTTCCGTAGCATCCTTCCATGCCTTTAGCTGCATGCGGTAGTCTTCCACGCTCGTGGTGTAGCCATTGACCAGATCACCACCAAAGAGGATGACATCTGCGCCGTTGTTGTATGCATCGGTCATGAATCTACTGAGTTTGTGGTAGTTCACGCCAGCGAAGCTTCGCTCTCCGCCGCCAACACCAGCTCTACTGTCGGACATTAATGCGAACTCGAACTTTGTGCTTGCTGCTGCTGGTGCGGTCTTAAACTGGTATGTCTTAATGTCCTTTACGCCATCAACGAGTACATCGTATTCATATTTGGTATTCGGATCGAGACCGGAAATGGCTATCTCGTGGTGCGTATTCGATACGTCATCAGTGTACGATTTACTGTCTGTTTCCACGGCAGCAGTTGTGGGCGCACTCGTTTCCCATGAGATTACTGCACTATCTGTCGTCACGAGATCCACGAATGGTCCTTCTGTAACACAAGGCACGATGTTATAATCCCCATCAACTCGGAATCGCCCATCATAAAATACCGATGTGGCTTTTTCCGGGTTGTAGAGCTCTATACGATAGCAGATCACACCGCCGTCTTTCTCGAAGTTACAGATGTCGTAACGAGAACTCTCAAACTTGCCTATGTTGATTTTAGAGACACTGTGATCTGTGTTCTCCCCTACCAACTCTTCTATCGCATATCTTCTATACTGCGGCACTTTTATCTCCTGCTGTGGCACAAAAAGCCCATAGTATACAATGGCTTTTGGTGTGGCGATTCTTGTATCGAACTGCAGAGTTGCCTCTTTCGCTACAGCATCAACTGTCACATCTACTCCGTCCACCAAGAGATAATCCGGTGTAACTTCCTTCTGTGGAAGTTCCGGATATGCCATGTTATGTCCCAAATTACCGGGTTGGGCGCACACAGGTACTACAAGCATCGAGATAGCTAAAATGGCTACAACGTATAGTGCCCGAATTGACGATACCGTTTGTGTGTCCTCAAACAACTTTTTTACTTTAGATTTTCTGTTCATTTTTTTTCTTCTATTCCCTCCGTATATTTTTTTTTCATAGCGATTTTTCACGTGCCCTGACGCAAGGGCATCACAATCACCACAGTAAATGTTTTTGAGGGTGGTCGATATAGTAACCGTCTCAATACAATAGGTAGGATAACAAATCTATAGTGTCAATAAAATCTATATAGAAATTGACCGCACGATTACATGGATTCACACGGAAAATGCAAAAAGGTTTACGTACATCTCGCTATCCAAAAGAAGTTATGTCCGTTCTCCTCCCTTAAATCTGCAATGAGTTCCTGTTCATAGCCAAAGAGTGTATTGTTATCAATGAGTTCATACTTAGAGAGCAGATACTTTGTACGCAACCAGATGACATATTCCTGGAATACAGTATCCAAGTATTTTGGTTTCGGGTTCATATTTTCACCTATTTTTCCTCTATTATCCTTTCAGAGCTGACTTCTTGCCACTTCCTGCGTCCTTTCCAACGAATCCACCCCTCGCCTACCATACCACACACAAAGGGCAGAGGGGTCGCCATAAACGCAATGCATCCACCTATCGCGATGACCTTGTTGCGCCGGCGCATCTGGTATACCCTTCCCAAAGGATCGTTTTGGCTACACACCACCCCTCTGAAGGGTACAATCAGCTTCTTGAAGATGCCGTGGGCAACGTCCATACTCCAGAAAATCCAGTGTCGCAGCGGAGCGGGTCCGCCTCCAGGATTTGTCTCCTTCCGTATGATTGCCCGGTATAACTCATCAGCGGATTTCCCGGGGAATTCTGTGAACGCATCTCCCAGCATCTTTGATGTGTGTGCATCGCTTCCTCCTGTATGTGCGAAACACCATCCCGTTTCCATCTGAGCTAATATATTCACGTAGGGGTCACGATGGGCTGCATTTAACACCTCTACACCGTCCAGACTGAGCTCTTCTATCTTCTTCCCAAGGCAGGGACAGAGGTAGCTAAATGGGTGGGGTGCCACAGCCAGACCACCCTGGCCGTGGATGAGGTCTATGGTTTCTACTGCTGAAAGACCTAGGGGGATACGTTCCTGCAAAAAAAGTCCCAAGACATGGCCATCTGCAGTAGTGACCTCTTCTCCAACCACAACTTCGGTCTCTAAACCCTCTTT